>JBEKQH010000141.1:0-5535 GCA_049519915.1 Opitutaceae bacterium | reverse complement strand
AGGCCGATTTGATAGAGCAGGGGCAGCAGGAAAGGCATTCCGCCGATGCCAAGGCGCGTGACCAGTCCGCCGACGATGGAAAGCCGGAAGGTGCGGAAGCGAAACAATTCCATGGCGAGCACGGGCGCCGGCGTCTGCCGCGAGTGCCAGGCATAGGCGAGCAACAACATGCAGGCGCAACCCAGCAAAAATACGATCGATCCGGCGCCGAGGGTATGTTCGCCAAAGAGTTCCAAAACGTAGGAGAGCAACGCCACGCCGCTGCCGAAGAGCAGGAAGCCCTCCAGGTCGAGGGGCGCCACGCCGGTCTCGCGGAAATCGGGCATATAGCGGCGCAGCATGATCAGCCCGCTCACGGCAAAAGGCAGGTTCATGAAAAAGATCACCCGCCAATGCAGCCAGTTCACGATCAAGCCCCCGACGAACGGCCCCAGCAGGGGCCCGATCATCGCCGGGATCACGACATAGTTCATCACGCTGATCATTTCCGAGCGCGGAAATGTGCGCACCAGCGCGAGCCGGCCGACCGGCGTCATCATCGCGCCGCCGATACCCTGCAGAATGCGGGAGGCGACCAGTATCGGCACGTTGACCGACAGTCCGCAAAAAAGGGAACCGGCCATGAAGAGCGAGATGGCCAGGGCAAAAACCCGACGGGTGCCGAAGCGGTCCGCAATCCATCCGCTGATCGGAATGAACACGGCGAGGCTGATCGTGTAGCTGGTCAGCACCGCCTTAAGGCTCAGCGGCGGCACGCCCAGGCTGCGCGACATCGTCGGCACGGCCGTGTTGACGATAGTCGTGTCGAGGGTTTCCATGAACAACGCAATGGCGACCAGCCAGGGCAAACAACGCAGGGTCTGGGCGGAAATCTTGGTTTCGGTCGATAAACTCTGGCTCATAGGTGTCCGGGCGGCCCGGCGGATCGGTGAGAACTCCCTCCGCCGCGCCCCCTTGTGTGTGACCTGCGAACACCCTGTGAACAACTGGAAATTTTTTCCCATTGCCGCGCGAAAATCCGGCCTCTCTAGTAGAACTCTTGCATGTATCTGAAGGCGCTAAAACTCCACGGTTTCAAATCCTTTGCCGATTCCACCGCTCTGCACTTTGAGCCCGGTGTCACTGCCATCGTCGGCCCCAACGGCTGCGGCAAAAGCAATATCGCCGACGCCATTCGCTGGGTGCTCGGCGAACAGAGCGCGAAGGCTCTGCGCGGCGGAAAAATGCAGGACGTCATCTTCGAGGGCGCCGAGACCCGCAAGCCGGCGCAACTTTGCGAAGTATCGCTGTTGCTGACCGACTGCGAAAAACAACTCGGCAGCGAATTTCACGAAATCGAGATCATGCGCCGGGTTTCGCGCGACGGGCAGGGCGAATATTTTTTCAACGGCCAGGCGTGCCGCCTGAAGGACATCCACAAGCTTTTCATGGACACCGGCATCGGCCGCACCAGCTACTCGATCATGGCGCAGGGCCAGATCGACCAGATCTTGTCCTCGAAACCCGAGGAGCGGCGCGCCGTGTTCGAAGAGGCCGCCGGTATCACAAAATACAAATCGCAGCGGCGCGAAGCGATGAACAAACTCGCGCTCACCGAGCAGAATCTCGCGCGCGTCGCCGATGTCGTGGGCGAGGTTTCTCGCCAGATCGGCAGCCTCAAGCGCCAGGCCGCCAAAGCGCTCCGCTACAAGAAACTCAGCTTTCGCTTAAGTCATCTCTCGCTCGCGCTCAGCGGCTGGCAGTTCGGCCAGCTGCGCGGCGTGCTCGGCGAACTCGAAGCCAAAGTGACCGCGCTCCGGTCCGAGGCCGATACCCGGCGCGCCGCCCTCACGGACCGGCAGCGCGAGCTTGATGAAAAGAAAGCCGGACGCAGCCGGCTCAATCAACGCGTGCAGGACGCGCAACAGGCCGTCTTCGATCTCCGCTCCCAAAAGGAGCAGGCCGAAAATCAGGCGAATGTCGCGTCCATCAAGCGCACCGGCCTGCAAGAGCGGCTCGATTCGAGCCGCAACAATCTCGGCGAAATCGAGATGCAGGTCCGGGAACTCGCTGCGCAGGTGGACACCGGCGCACAGGACAAACAGATGCAGCTCGGCTTGCTGGGCAGCAGCGATTCCGCCTTCCAGACGCGCAATCGCGACCTGGCGCTAGTCGAGGGCGAGTTGAGCAAGGTCGATCGGGAGCTTCAGCAGGCGAAATTTCAATTGTTGCAGCTTGAGAGCACGGTCGCGCGCCTGCGCACGGACTGCTCCGGCTACGAGGTGGACCAAAAGACCAGCGCGCTCCGCCACGACGCGCTGGCGCAGGAGCTCGCACAGGTTCGCGCGCAGCAAACCGCCGCGGTCCGCGCCGCCGGCGAATTTGCCGCCCATGTCGGCGAGGCGCAGACGGCCAAGTCGCGCGCCCACCACGAGGCCCAGGCGGCGCAGCAGGCGCTCGCCGACCTTACGCACGAGTTTCGCGACGCGCAGCGCAAGCTGCAGGACGTCGACCGCCAGCTGGCGCAACGCACCGCCCGGCTGAAGCTGCTCCAGCAGCTTCAGGAGAAGTGGGAAGGTTTTGGCGAGGGGGCCAAGGCGTTGCTTTCCGGCCGGATTGACTCGACGCTCGGCGGCGCCAAAGTCGCGCCGGCCACCCAGGGGCTCGACATAAAGCCGGAATTTGGCAAGGCGCTCGAGGCCCTGCTCGGCGCGGCGGTCGAGGCCGTCCATGTGGCGGATCTCGCAACGGCGAAAAAAATCCTGGCCCAGCTCGAAAGCGAGCAGCTCGGCAGCGCCTGTCTCCAAATCTCGGATCTCAAAGCTCAAACCTCAGATCGCGCCGTCCTGCCGTCCTTCCTCATCTCGGCGGCTTCGGCCTTGGAAAACGTCGAGGCCGCCCATCCGGCGCTCGGCCTTTTGTCGGCGTGCTACGTCGCGGACGACCTCGGCGCCTTCCTCGACTTTTGGCAGGCCAATCCCGACTTCAGCTTTCTTGCCGTGGCGACGCGCAAGGGAGAACTGGTGGACCGGCGGGGGGTCGTCTTCGGCGGGCACAACAAAAAACCTGCGAATAGCATCTTGCAGCGCGACATCGACCTGCGCGAAACCAAGCGCGAACTTGCGAAAGATCAGCAGACGCACGACGCCCAGCGCGCCCACATCGACGGGATCAATCTGCGCCTCGCCGCGGCCGAACAGTCGCTTGAACAAAAACGAACCGACGTGCTGGCCGCCACCCAGGCCCTTGCGTCCGCACAGACCGAACAACGCAATGGCCAACGCGCCCTCGACGAGGTGACCGCGCGCCTCCAGCGCATGGAGGGCGAACTGGCCGGTTTGCTTCGCGCCCGCGACGAGGCGCAGCAACGCTATGTCAAAGCGCAGGCGGGCTTGGCCGAGGCGGATGTCGCCGCCGCCAGCCACCGCGAGAAAATTTCCGGGCTGGAAGCCCGCCTGGTCGAAGCGCGGGCCGACCGCGACCAAAAAAAGGAGTCGCTGGCCCAGGCCCGGCTTGAACTCGCCGAACGCCGGCAAAAGGTCGAGGTGCTCGACCGCGGCCTGGGCGAAATGGAGCGCCGGCGCACCCAGCTCGAAGAACTGCTGGTCCAGCGCCAGCAGGAAATAGAGGCCTGGACGGAACAGATCGCCGGGCTCGAGCAGGAGGCCGGGGCGCAACGCGCGCGGGGCGAAGAGCTGGGCCGGACGCTCGCGGTCACCCAGGAATCGGTTGAAAAAATCCGGGCCGAGCTGGCCGGAGTCGAACGGGAAATTTTCGCCAGCGAAGAGGCCCAGACTTCGGTGCGGGCCGAGGCCGACGTCGCGCAGGGCGAATTGGGCCGCTGTGAGGTGAAGCTGGCCGAGAGCCGGTCGCGCGCGGAATTTCTGGCGGAAGAGGCGACCCGCGAATTTCAGGCCGACCTCGCCGCCGTCGATTGGAAGCGGCAGCTTTGGCATGCCGACGACGAGCCGGAGGGCCTCAAGCCGCTCGATCTGGAAGAGGAAGAGCCGGAAACCGGAAGCCCGAAGTCGGAGGGCAGAGGCCAGCTGGCGGACGTTGGCAACCGAGCGCCGGGCGAGGGGAGCCCGCCGCCGGCGGACAACGGCGAGGCGAAACCCCGGGGCCGGAAGCCCAAGCCCAAGCAAAAGGGCGAGCCGACCGAAGCCGATCTGGCGGCGCTCGATGCGACGAATTGGGATGAATTGCGCGCGGAGGTCGAGGCGCTGCGTCAGCGGCTGCGCGGCATGGGCGAGGTGAATCTCGTGGCCATCGAGGAATACGCCGACCTGAAACAGCGGCACGATTTCCTCAAAGCGCAGACCGACGACCTGACGAACGCGCGGGTCGAGCTGCTCAAGGCCATCGACGAAATCAACCAGACGTCCCAAAAGCAGTTCGAGGTGACGTTTGAGCAGGTAAAGAAAAATTTTGCCTACACCTTCCAAACCCTTTTCGGCGGCGGCCGGGCGGAGCTGGAAATAGTGCGGACCGACGACGTGCTCGAGAGTGGAATTGAAATTGTCGCGCAGCCGCCGGGCACGAAGTTGAAAGGCATCACCCTGCTTTCGGGCGGCCAGAAGGCGCTCACGGCGGTGGCCCTGCTTTTCGCCCTCTCTCTGGTTAAGCCGTCGCCGTTCTGCCTGCTCGACGAGCTGGACGCCCCGCTGGACGAATCGAACATCGGGCGGTTCACCGAGCTGTTGAAGAAGTTCGTGGCCGATTCGCAGTTCATCATCATTACGCACAACAAGCGGACAATCGCGGCCGCCCATGCGATTTATGGCGTGACGATGGAGGAGCGGGGCGTGTCGAAGACCGTCTCGATGCGCTTCAATCAAGAGCAGGGCGAGGCCGAAGTGCAGGCGGTGGCGACGGTGGCTGACGCCGTGCGCAACGCGCAGCCGCCGGTCCACGAGGAAGCGCCGGTCGGCGCCTAAGCCTGGATCGATCACACGTCCTCGTGTGATCGATCCAGGCTAGGGGGTTTGCGTTTGGCCCAATCAGGCGAAATGACCGCGTCGGTGGCCCCTTCGCACCCGCGACCCGATGACGTTCGCCTCGGGAAACGATCTTTGCGTTCGTTGTCCGGCGGCCCCTCGTACGAAATATTCAATAGGGTCTATTTTTTTTCGGTTCTTTTCGAATCGCTTTGCCCAGGTCGCCGTCACGCCCAATATCAATCTATTCCCGCGCCGTTACCCCTTATCGATCCGGTCGGCACCTGATTCGTTTCAGGAGTTTCGCCTTTTCATCGGAACTTCTTTGTTCGGCGAACCCGCCGGCCTCCCTTCGGTCTGTAGGGGCTGGTTAAATTCCGTTGCTCCAAAAATGCTCGGTCGGCCTTTTTCCGACGGCACCGTTTTCGAAGCAGGGGGCCATCCCACAACTCTCAGTCAGCGTAATCCCCTGTAACCATGACGACACTAAAATGTTTTCGCTTAGCGAGTGTGAGTGAAGCGGGACAAGGCCGGTTTCGGGGCGCGACGTCCCTGGCGATCGCGTTCATCTCCCTCGCGGTTTCTTCGGCCGCTTTGCCGGACCTGCCGTATGTCGCGA
>JBEKQH010000140.1:0-5549 GCA_049519915.1 Opitutaceae bacterium | reverse complement strand
GGCTGTTTTTTTTCTACTAGCAGGCTGTTGAAAAACTCTGCTGGGAGATCATTCTCAAGGAGCTCAAGACATGAAAAGCCAAATTGATCGCGCCACCGGAAAGATGGCCGCTGCCCGTTATCTTAAGATCGTCGCGCTAACGGCCAACGCCATGCGAGGAGACCGCGAACTTTGCTTGCAAGCGGGCATGGACGATTACATTAGCAAACCGCTTCGGCTGAACGAACTGTCCGCTGCACTCGAACGAACCCGTGGCGGGGTCATATCCTGACCGGGAGCCGGTTTTGTTGGGGGCGTCCGGTGCTAACAATCAGCACACCTTAAAAATCGACGCCCAGCGGAAGAGCCTGCGCGCTGGGGTTGATATTGGCGCTGATGTCACTTCGATGGAGGCTTGTGCATTCTCGTCTGACTTCCACGCAAAAGGAAGAGCCGCCCCTCCGACTGATGGCAATCGGAACGGCCGTGTGCATTTCCACGATCTACCTGAGCCAGCCGATTTTGAATCTCCTGGCAGAGGTTTTTCACGCCTCGATTCGGGCGATGGGGATCGTGACGACGGTGACGCAGATCGGGTTCGGGGTTGGGATTCTTTTTCTCGTTCCGCTGGGCGACATCATTCCGAAAAAGCGCCTCATCCTGGCGAAGCTTGTCCTCGTCAGTGCGGCCCTGGTGGGGACCGGATTTTCGGCGAACGTGCGCGCGATGGCGGTCGGCAGCCTCGCCATCGGTCTTTTCGCGACCGCGGCGCAGGATTTTCTTCCGCTGGCCGCCGAATTGAGCGCGCCCGAGCGACGAGGCCGGGCCATCGGGATCGTGATGGGCGGCCTGCTCCTCGGCATCCTTGGCTCGCGGATTTGCAGCGGCGCGCTCGCCGAATGGACGGGATGGCGAACGCCGTTTTTCGTAGCCGCCCTCCTCGCCCTGATCGTCGCCTCTCTCGTTTGGAAAAAAGTGCCGATGGTCGTCCAGTCCCACGCCACGACTTACCCCGATTTGATGCGGTCCATGGTCACGCTGGTCGTCGGCCGACCCTTGATCGTCCTGAGCACCGTGGGCCAGGGCTTTCTGGGGCTCACGTTCAGCGCTTTTTGGACCATGCTTTCCTTTCACTTGAGCGAACCGCGCTTTCATCTGAGCCCTTCGCAAATTGGAGCCTTCGCGCTGGCTGGCTTCGCCGGCGCGGCGATTGCCCCGATCGCCGGACGCCTTGCCGACCGCCACGGGCCGCTCTTCAACATTCGGACGGCCGTCGGCCTCGTTGCCGTGTCTTTTGCCTCCATGCTGCTCTTCCCCGGCTCGCTGGCCGCATTGGCGGCGGCGGCCGTTGTTTTCGACCTGGGCGTCCAGCTCGCGATGGTATCGCATCAGACGGTGATTTATTCGCTGGAGCCAAACGCGCGCAGCCGGATCAACGCGGTCTACGTAGGCGGTCTTTTCGGATTCTTCGCCCTGGGATCATTTGGGGCGAGTTGGGCCTATTCGAGCGACGGGTGGACGGGCGTTGTCCTTCTTTGTCTCGCGAGCTGTGCCATGGCGGCGGTGACCCACGGAGCCCTTTCAAGGCGGTGGCGCGAGCGCAATGAGGCGCCGATCTAGCCTCTGCTGCGAGCGTAGGCTAACATACTTGCCTCAGTAGATTTATCGGATTGATAATTGGCCATGGCTGATCCTGATCGAATTAAAAAATGGCATAATGAATACGCTCTGAAAACCGATGATGAATTGATTGCGATTATCCATGAGAATAGCCCGACCAATTGGCCTTATGTCGCAGCACAGCAGATTCTCACCGAGCGTCGATTGAAGGTAGAGAAGCAGAGGCATGATGAAATAATTGGTAAATTGGAGAAGTTAAAAAAGCCGCATTGGACAGTGAGCCCCAATTTTTGGATTACGGTGGTGAGTGCAATTGCGGCGGTTTTGGCAGCCTATTTTGCATATCGATCACTTCCCCTTGCAACTGAACCACCTCGTCACGAAGGCGCCGCACTCCAATCGAATCTATTATTACAGCCCCAGACAGCGCCACCAAAGCAAACCCCATGATGGAGGGAATTGACGAACACACGAACCATTTCAAACCTCGGAGCAATTCTTTACGCGCCTAGCCAGTATGTGATTCCGGTTGGGTTGTTCGCGGAGATTCTATAGCAATATGATTAAGCGTATTCCCAAACCGTCCAAAGCCACCGCCGCGTTGCCGGCGGACTACGCCCCGCTGTTGGCCGACATTAAGGCGCGGGTACAAGCGGCGCGCATCAAGGCAGGATTGGCCGCCAACCGGGAATTGCTGGCGATCTACTGGGATATTGGCCGGCTGATCCTTGACCGCCAGCGGAAGGAGGGTTGGGGCGCCAAGGTGATCGACCGGCTTTCGACCGATCTCCAAAATGAGTTTCCCGGACAGCAAGGGTTTTCCCCGCGCAATCTCAAGTATATGCGGGCCTTCGCCGAGGCGTGGCCGGAGACGGTAATGGCGCAACGACCCGTTGCTCCATTTAACCCGCTGCGGGCAGAGGCGGGGAAAGTGCGGCAGACTGCTGCACAAACGCAGACCACGGGAACCATAGTGCGCCAGGCGGGTGCTCCAACAGGAGCAATGGTGGCGGCAATTGTGCAAGCACCGCTTGCACAATTGTCCTGGTATCACCACCTCGCGCTCATCGACAAACTCACCTCGCCCGCCGACCGCCTCTGGTATGCCGCGAAAGCAGTAGAGCATGGCTGGTCGCGAAATGTGCTGGTGCTTCAAATCGAGGCGGGATTGCACACCCGGCAGGGGAAGGCGGTCACGAACTTTAAGGCGACGCTGCCGCCGACGATGTCCGATCTCGCACAGGGTATCACCAAAGACCCTTACCTGTTCGATTTTCTGGCGCTACGCGAGGATGCAAACGAGCGTGCCGTCGAAGAAGGACTCATCGGGCAGGTGGAGAAGTTCCTGTTGGAACTGGGGGCAGGTTTCGCACTCGTGGGCCGGCAGGTGCATCTCGAAGTCGGTGACCATGACTTCTACCTCGACCTGTTGTTCTACCACCTGAAATTGCGCTGTTTTGTGGTGATCGATCTAAAGGCCCGGGAATTCACACCGGAGGCCGCCGGGAAAATGAATTTCTACCTATCGGCGGTGGATGACCGGTTCCGACAGGAAGGCGACCAGCCGTCCATTGGCTTAATTCTTTGCCGCAGTAAAAACCGGGTGATCGCCGAATACGCCCTGCGCGACCTGACCAAACCGATCGGGGTATCAGGCTATGTGACCAAGCTTGTGGACTCATTGCCCAAATCGCTCAAGGGAGCCGTGCCCAGCGTGGCGGAATTGGAAAAGGGATTGGCCGGTGACAAATCATGAGCGCCCACGCCTACACCGAAGACCAGCTTGTCGAACAGCCCGCCATCGGGTTGTTCGCGGAGGTTTGTGCTTCCTTCGACAGCAAGTTTCATACTCGAAGTTTGGATTTGGTGGGCCCGCAGGGACTTGAACCCTGAACCAAAGGATTATGAGTCCTCTGCTCTAACCATTGAGCTACAGGCCCGTGCGCGGCGGCTTTTGCCGCCGCGAACGTTGAACGACCAACTTCCTCCTTCGCCCTTCGGCTAGCTCAGGACTGTGGAGGACAGGTCGAACATCCAACGTTAAAGTCCATATTAGAACAGGGCATAGGGTGATCAAGCTTGGGCTACGGCTCCGTCCGAAGGCTCCGGCTTTCGCAGCGGACACCGGTCAGCCAGCAGGATCTCCCAGAATTTAATTCGAAGATCGTGGGCAAAATTGAGGTAATTCGCACGTTCGGAGCTCAATAAACCTGAACAAACCGCTAAAGGGCGCCGCAGTGAAGCCCTTACCTGTCCCCGCCCGCTTCTACTTTTTCAACTTTCCATTGAATTTCCAACAGCCTCTCAAAATGTCATCGCACATCGTTAGAGCCGCATCTCATGCATTTACGGCTTGGCTTCGTGCGCAAATAGATTTATTAATAGTTTGTTTTAGCCCCCCAAGGGATAAAACGACATGGAAACAAATCTGCGAACGTTGGGGCCAAACGAGGCCAAAGTCGCCCTTTCTCTCCGCGAGCAGGAACGCACGACCGTGCGCGCCGCAGAGATCATAGGACTGCTGGGCAATGAACAGACGGCGCGGAAGGTGATTCGCAATCTGATTCGCAAAGGCTGGCTCACCCGCCTGGTTGCCGGCCGGTATTTGTTTCTTCCCCCCGAACACGGTCCACAAAATCTCGGAGAGAACAATGCCTTTGCGCTTGCTTCCGCGGTCGTCGAACCTTCTTACATCGGCTGGTGGGCCGCAGCTTCCTACCATGGATTTACAACGCAAAAGCCCGTGACGATTTCAGTCGCTGTTCGCCGGCAAATGCTGCCCCGCACCATTGAGGGCAACGAAATCCGTTTCGTCCAGATGATCGAACGAAAGTTTTTCGGTTTCCAGTCTTACGATCTTTACGGCCGCAAAGCCGTTCTTTCGACCCCAGCCAAGACGCTGGTCGATTGCGTAGACCGTCCCGACCTGGCCGGTGGCCCGTCTGAAGTGACGCGGATCGTTTACGGTGCCTCCCGCGACACCGACCCGCTAGAGGCTGTCGAAACGGCATTGCGCATGAAGTCCACTGCCTTGCTGCAACGGCTCGGTTTTCTCTCAGACCTCATCGGCTGGCGGTTGTCCGAAGCTCTGCGGGTGCGGCTGCGCTCAGCTATTGCCCCCTCCCGCCGCGCCACGTTTGGCCGCGCGCAGCGCCGAGACGGTGATATCGGCTATGTCGCGTCCTGGGGTCTCTTGGCGCATGCGGCCAAGTCCGACTTATTGGCCGATGTGCCGCAGATCAAAACCAACGCGAATCCTTGATGTTAACGACCCCGCAGCTTCGTCAGGCGGCGGCGCTTTCCGGCGCGCGCGACATCACCCATATCGAGATCGACGTGGGCCTTACGCACCTGCTCCAGCTTTTTCATGAAAAGGGACTGACCGACCATCTCGCTTTCAAAGGCGGCACGTTCCTGCGCAAAATGATTTTTGGCCCGCGCGGCCGATTGTCCACGGATTTGGATTTTACTTGCCGCACTGGGATTTCGCTGGACGACCTCACGCTCGGATTGCTGGACGCCTTGGGCCAGCCCTACCTCGGGCTGACCTTTCGCTTCGATCGGAACAAGGACTGGTATCTCACAGACGAAGGTTGCGCTGCCAACCCTGTCCTCGCGCACCCGGGCAATCCGACCGGGGTCAAAATCAAGATTCAGGTAAGCACCCGTGAGCGGCCGATCCGGCCGATTGTAATGGCACCCCAAATCGAGCAAAGTTACTTCAGGCACCTGCAATTCGTCCCGGCAGCAATTCCTTGCCTAGCAGTGGAGGAAGTGATCGCCGAGAAAATCCGTGCGGCCAGTCAGCGCTCAAAAATACGCGACCTTTATGACTTGTCCGAGATCGCGCGACGCCCGCTCCAGAAGGAACTCATCCGTTCGCTGGCGGTGCTCAAGCTTTGGGAAAGCGGGGGCCTTGGTCTGGATTTTGCGCGCTTCCGGGCGCGAAT
>JBEKQH010000139.1:0-5555 GCA_049519915.1 Opitutaceae bacterium | reverse complement strand
TTCACAACAACCTTAACCGTCACGACACTCGGAACATATCGAACTACCGACGTCGGCCCATCCATTTTGTTGGCCTCAGCCGTTCCCACGTGTCGGCCCATCCGGAGGCCGAAAATTTTCGCGTTATTCACAACGCCAGGGACTTGGATACGCTCCCTTTTTCTCCTGCGCCCGCCGTTCCGCCCTATCTCGTCTTTCTCGGACGTCTCACGCGTGACAAGGGAATCCATCGGGCGATCGAGATTGCCCGGCAGGCCGGCCTTAAGCTGGTGATCGGGGGAAATATTCCGCAGGAGCCGGGCGCCGTCGATTTTTTCGAAATGGAGATCAAGCCCCGCCTGGGCCCGGCGTGCGAGTGGATCGGCCCCTACGACAATTCGATCCGGGCCAAAATCTTACCCGGAGCGACCGCCCTCTTGTTTCCCATCCAATGGCAAGAGCCTTTCGGTTCGGTCATGATCGAGGCCCTCGCGTGCGGGGTGCCCGTCATCGCCTCAAGAATGGCGTCGACCCCCGAGGTGATCACCCATGGGGAGACGGGGTTTTTATGCGATTCAACCGCGGAGATGGTCGCGGCCGTTCACCGGATCAACGAAATATCCCGCCGCCGATGCCGGGCCGAAGCCGAACAACGGTTTGGCGAAACGGCCTTCATGAACCAATTGGAAAAACTCCTCCATGAGGCCGTTGCTTGTCCGTATTGCCGGGACGACGCTTTCCCCGTTTTTTGACTGCCATGATCGCTTCCACCAAAACCTTCCGCCTGCTGCACTTTCAGAACACGGCCAACTCCGGCGGGGATGAATCGAACTCGCTGCTGTTGTGCCGGCATTTGCCGGACATGGAACACCATATCTCGGTCTATTTTGGCGCCGGGCCCATGGCGCAGACTTGGCGCGAAGTGGGAGCCGCCGTCGAACTGCTGAAGCTGGATCCTGCCTCTCGGAGCGGCTTCATGGCCGCGGTGCGCCGGACCGTTGCCAGGGTTCAGCCCGACGGAATTTTTCTCAGTAGCATCGTTCTCTTGCCGCTTGTGCTGAAAGCCCTGGACGGCTTCGGTGGACAGGTCCTTTGCCACACGGGCAATCCTGAAGCCCGCTCGCTGGGCACGCGCCTGAAATTCTGGGCCGCCCGCGCCTGGCTGAGGCCCAAGGTCCAGGTGACGATGGTGCATTGCTCGGACTATGTGCGAAAGAGCTATCGCCGGAGTTCTTTCTACCGGCGTTACCGCCACGAGGTCGCGATTTCAGCCGGGCTGCTGGACAACTTGGAGCAGGTCCGGTCTCACATGCCACGCGTGGTTTCCCGCGATGCCCCCGTCCGGATCGGCATGGTGGCGCGACTTGATCCGATTAAGAATCACCGTCTGGTCATCGATGCGTTCCGCCTGATTCTGAACGATTATCCACAGGCAAAGCTGGAATTCATCGGCGAGGGCACCGAGATGAAAAATCTGCAGGCCCACGCTCTGGCGCTCGGCCTGTCGGACCAGGTCATCTTTCACGGGCGCCTGCCCAGCCCGTTTCCCGTGGCCTGCGAATGGGATCTTTTTCTCTACGGCACCACGCGGGCGGAAGGTTTCGGCGCGGCCTTGGCCGAGGCGATCGCCCTTGGCCTGCCGTGCGTCGTAACCGACGTGGGCCCGATGCGCGAAGTCGGCGGCGAAGACGGAACCGTGTGTTACGTCCCAGCCGATTCGGACACCGCCTTTGCGGCCGCCGCCACGGAGTTGCTGGACGATTACCCGCGGCGATGTTCGATGTCGGAGCAATCGCGGTCGCGCGCCGGAGCCATGTTTGGCGGGGCCGCGTTTGCGGAAAAAATCAGGCGCTGCCTCCTGTCCGCGCCACTGCCCGCCGCCGGAGCGATGTCGGCCAGCTCCGCGACGTGAAATCGGAGGCCTCTATCATCGATGCGATCGCCGCCACCGGCGACGCGGGCGACATCCATTGCTGGAGCGGGATACCGTACTATTTCGGGCAGGCGGCCCGCGCCGGCGGAGAACCCGCCGTGCCGTGGCGGCTCCCGATCGCGCAATTCGGCGCGGCCCGCCGGTGGTGGAATCTTCGCCGCGCGCTAGGCGGGCGGGGCGTCGGCGGCTATCAGTACAGCCCAGCCTTTCTTGACCGGGCGGAGGCGGCCATCCCGGCCGACCAGTGGCATGGGCGGGTGGTCACATTTAACCAGCACTTTCCCCGCGGACGTAGCGTGAGCGCCCGGGGCGGACGATTGGCCTATTATCTGGATGCCACCTTCGTCAGTCTTTGCACCCCGGCCGGACCGGCGGAAAAGCTGCCGGAGCAAGTCCGGGCCGACGCCATCGGTCTCGAACGCGATAACTATGCCGCGAGCGAGCGGGTCGTAACGATGGCTCGCTGGGCCGCGGAGTCCGCGATTCGCGATTGCGGAGTCGCCCCGGTCAAAGTGGCCACGATTTTACCGGGAGCCAATCTGGAATTGCCCGCGGACTACGCCTTCCCTTCCCCGCCGGGGCGCCCCGGGCGCGATCGGCCGTTGATTCTGGGATTTCTCGGCAAAGATTGGAAGCGCAAGGGGCTACCGTTTCTGCTCGATGTCCGCGCCGAACTGGAGCGCATGGGCAGGTCCGCGCTGATTCGCTGCGCGGGCCATTGCCCGCCTGAGCTTCGTCAAATTCCCGGCCTGGAGTACGCCGGGTTTATCGACAAGGCCGTCGAGCCGGGTCGTTTCGTGGAGTTTCTGGCCGGCTGCGATGTCGGCTGTCTGTTCTCCCTGCGCGAGCCCCTGGGTATCTCCACCTTGGAATTCCTGCGCGCAGGCGTGCCGGTGGCCGGCTTCACCGTGGAAGGCGTGGCCGATACGTTGCCGCCGGACGCCGGATTCCGGTTCGAGCCCGAGACCACGGCCGAAGCCGTCGCGCTCGCCTTGCGCGTCGCTTTTGACGACGAATCCGCCGCCGGCCGCATGCGCGCGGCGGCGCAGGTGTGGTCGCCACAGGTCACGTGGAAACGCTGTGTGGATGAGTGGCGGCAACTGCTGGCCGCGGGATCCATCAAGGATCCGGTGCAACCGTGGCGCGGGCTATAAAAACCTCCTCGGCGACGATGCGATCGATCAATCAAATGCTTTTTTTGCGGGTTCCCGATAGCGAGGATAGCCCTTACCGTCAGCACGAACTGAAAGAGGCTACCCATCCGCGCCATTACTCGGATTTTTTGGCCGGGCAGTACTCACTCGACTGGCTCCCCCGCTCTCCCCATTCGCTCAAACCGGGCGATCTGATCGCGAACGCGCGGACCGCCCGCCGCGGGCACGGCGGCATGCTCGCCGTGGCGCCTTCGTCGTTCATTCCTTTTGCCCTTGGACTGGGCCTGGTCCGTCGTCCCTATTATCTGGTTTTCTGGGGCAACGCATCGCGCTCGAAACTGCGCCGTCTAATCGTGAGGGCCAATCTTTTCCTCGCCCAACGCGTGATTGTAAGCGACCGCGACACGCGCGATGAGTTGATTACGAAGTGGAAGATGCCGCCGGCCAAAATCGCCTGGCTCCCTCTCCCGGTGGACACCGACTATTATCGGCCCGTGGCGGCTCCGCGCGGCGACAACGTGCTCGTGCCCGGCGACACCAAACGGGATGAGGCCCTGGTGCTCGCAATGGCTGAAAAAGGAGACTGGACCATCGTGCGAAGCGTGAAGAACTGCGCCGGATTGGGCTTATATGCAGGGCATCCCGCGATCGGGTCCGGACGCATCTTGATCAAAAAATGGGCGACCTTCTCCGAAATCCGCGCCAATACGCAACATGCCCTCGCGGTGCTTTTGCCGTTCGAGGAGTGTCCGGAGCCGGTCGGCCTGACGGCGTTGCTTGAAGGCATGGCCTGCGGGCGCCCAGTCATCATCTCGCCGGGACGGGCGGCGCGCGACCATGTGGTTCACGGGCAGACGGGGTTTGTTCTCAGCGGCGATCGTTCCACCTGGGTGACGCAGATCGCGGAGATTCTCGGCCAGCGCAGCCGGTTGGATGAGGTGGGAGCCCGGGCCCGCGAATATGTCGTGGCCCGGCATTCCTTCGAGGCCGCCAAGGCCGCCTGGGCGGACACGCTGAAGAAGGGAACGGATGCCTAGAATCTTGCATGTACTGGCGTCGGCCCGGGCCGAGGGCACACCCAGGCTGGTCTTGGACTGGCTTTCCGTGAAGGCCCATGAACAGGCCGTGGTTTTGCTCAGTTCAGATTTTCCGGACCTTCGCCCCGAGTTCGAGGCCGCGGCCGCAGCCTGTTACGTCGGAGCCGTGCAGTTGCACGAAGGGGGCAAACAACGCCGGGCCAAGTCGACGGAAATCGTAGCCAAGGCCATCGATGCTTTTCGGCCCAATTTCATCGTGTGTTGGCCGACCGGGGCCGCCGGCGCCGTTGGCCGGGTCTTGCTGAGGAAAGCCGGCGGATGCCGGCTGGTGGTTCACTGTGGCAATCCCGCCGACCAGTCCCTGGTCGAAGTGATCTCGGCCGACCTGAGGTTTCTTCCGGCCTATCGGGCCAACGCTTATTTTGCCTGTTGCTCCGATTACGTGCGCGATTCGTTCCGGAGAAGGACGATCATGGCAAAATCGCGATTTCAGACGATTCCAAATTGCGCCCAAATCGAGCGAATCGCAGCGCGGGCGGCCCAAGCGCGGATGGAGCGCAAACCGGGCAAAACCCGGTTCATCATGGTCGGCACCATGGAAGGGCATAAAGACCAGGCCACTTTGGTCCAAGCGGCCGCCCTGCTTGGGCAACGCCGCCAGGACTTTGAAGTCCTGTTGGCCGGGGGCGGGGCGCTGCTTAAACAGATCGAAGGGCAAATTGCGGGCCTCGCCATCGCGAATCTGGTCGTGCCTCTTGGCACCCGGACCGATGTCCCGGAACTCCTCGGGCAATGCGACGCCTTTGTTTTTTCCACCACGACCCAGGAAGGATTTGGCACCGTCTTTGTCGAGGCCATGGCGGCCGGACTGCCAGTGATCGCCTCCGACGTGCCCGCCTGCCACGAAGTTTTGGGCCAGGGGCAATTTGGGCGCTTGGTCCCGCCCAAGGATCCCCGAGCCTTGGCCGAGGCCATGCAGGATTTCATGGAAAATCGGGAGCCTTTCATTTTCGCTGGCGCCAAAGCGGCTAGCTACGTTAGAAAGTTTTCCCCGTCTGCCATGCTGGACGCTTACCTGTCCCTCCCGACGTGATCCGGAATATTCCAATACTTTATATCGTCGGCCCATTGGCGGCGGCCTGCTTGGCTGCGGCGGGCGTAGTCACCGAAATCCCAGTGCTCGCTTATGCGATTCCGGCGGTCATCAGCGGTGTCATGGCGATATCCGTGATCTGGCGATTTGCGAAGTACAAGCAAAACCTTTCCTTCCTGGTGCTATATGCCGGGACGTTTCTTCTCTTTCATTTCCAATTATGCTCCCCGGCCTATTGGTCCAATTTCACCGCCATAATGCCGGAGTATTCGGTCGAAGCCCGGCTCCTGGGAGTGGTAGGCGCCAATTTATTGCCGGTCGCGGGGGTGTGGACCATGCTCCTGCTGGATATGTTTTGC
>JBEKQH010000138.1:0-5562 GCA_049519915.1 Opitutaceae bacterium | reverse complement strand
GCCCTGCACCCTGAGCGTCCTGATCCCGACTTTCAATTACGGACGCTATCTGCCCGAAGCCATCGATTCCGTCCTGCGTCAGGACTTCACCGATTTCGAAATCTTCATCAGCGACGACGCTTCGACCGACGACTCCGCCGACGTCATCCGCCGCTACGCGGCCCTGGATCCGCGCATCCGCGTCCAGCTTCACTCCGCCAACCTCGGCATGGCGGCGAACTGGAACGGGTGTCTGCGGGAGGCGCGCGGCGACTATGTGAAGTTTCTATTTGGCGACGATTGCCTCGCCTCGAGACACACCCTCGGCCGCATGGTCGGCCTGCTGCAAGCGCAGCCGACGGCGACCATGGCCGCGACCGCCCGCTTCGTGCTCGACGACGCCTCCGCCGTCAACGGGATATGGGACGATTGGGGAAGAGCAGGGCCGTTCGATGGTCCATCCGCCATCCTGCGCTGCTTGCGCGCCAACCACAATTTGATCGGCGAACCGTCCGCCGTGATGTTTCGCCGGGCCGCGGCCAGCCGTGGCTTCGATCCGACCTTGCGCCAAATCATCGATTTGGAGTTCTGGTTTCACCTGCTGTCGCAAGGCGGTTTGGTCTACAGCCCGGAGCCGCTCTGCGCCTTTCGCCGGCATGGGGCCCAGCAAACCGCCGTCAATCGCGCATCCCAAGTGGGACATCTGGAGACAGTGCAAGTATTGCGGCAATATCTTGGGCCCATCGCGCAACGCACCGGCCTGCGCCCCGGCAGCCTGCCCTGCCGGCAGATTCTATTTCACAGCCTGCATTATTTGCGAAAGAAAGCCCCGTTGCATCCCGATTTTCCCCAGGCTTCGCGCTACTTGCAGGCCCAACTGCCACATCGCTGGCAAATTCTGTGCTGGCTGTTGCATCGCCTCGCGCGGCCCTTCGAGAACCTGGGCCGGGCCGTTCGGCTGCGGCGCCTTCGCGCGACCGCGCGGAGGGCCACCGAGCCGCTGGCGTTTTTGCGCGCGTTGCGTCCGAGCGCGCCCAATCCTGGCCCGTGACCCTCCGGCCCAAACCGCTTCGAACATGCCGCCGGCCTCCGCCACACCCCGCGTTCTGCTGATTCGCCGACGTTATCTCGGCGATATCGTTCTGCTCGGCTCGGTCTTCCGCAGCCTGCGCCGGCAGTGGCCGCAGGCCCACTTGGCGGTACTGGTCGAAAGCGCCTATGCCGGCGTTCTGGCCATAAATTCGGACGTGAATACGATCCTCACGATGCCGCACGGGGGGCTTGGATGGTGGCGCCTTCTGCGCACATTGCGTCGGCAGAATTTCAACCTGGTGCTCGATTTCGACAATCGCCGCAAGACGGCCATCATCAGCCGTCTCTCCGGAGCCGCCTGCCGCGTAGCCTTGCACCACGGGCCGGACGTGTGCCTGCCGCGTTGCTATACCCGACATGAGATCGTCGAAGCCGATTTCTTGGTCCAACGGCATATCACCGACTACTATCATCGCATGCTGGAAGCGGTCGATGTGCCGGTGGCTTCGGGCCCGTTCCGGCTGATTCCGCGCGCGGCCGATTTGGACTTTGTTCGCCACCTGCCCGAATTCGCCGGTTTGCCCCCGGACCGCCCCCGATTGCTGGTCCATCCCGGCAGCCGCAGTGCATTCCGCATCTGGCCCGCCGCGGCCTTCGCCGAAGTTTGCGACCGTCTGCAAACGGACGGCGCCGCCAGCGTGCTGCTGGTGGCCGGCCCGGCCGAACAGGCCACCGTGAAGGCGATCGGCCAGCACACGAAGACGCCCGTCGCCTGCCTGCAGCGTCCGCTCGAGGTGCCCCAGCTCGCCGCGCTTTTCGCCAGCGTCAATTTGCTGCTCTGCCACGACAGCGGCCCCATGCATCTCGCCGCAGCCGTCGGCACGCGCGTGGTGGCGCTCTATGGATCACAGAATCTCGCCAACTGGCGCCCGCTCGGTCCCGGACACACCGTGCTCCAGCCGCCCCTGCCCTGCGTGAACTGCGTTTCACCCGGTCTCTGTCAGCCAGACGAACCTTATTTCAACCACTGCGTGCGCAACATCACGGTGCCCGACGTGCTGGCGGCGCTCCGCGCGAAATTAACCGCGAATGGCCACTAAATTGAATCGTTCGCGGTTCTAGAAGAACTGCAGCCGGCCGTCCTGCCATTTTTCGTGCAGCGTGTGCCCCGACACCTTATGTTCGCGCGTGCGCCAGGCCCAAAGACACACCGCCATGAGCAGACGCTCCCACCGCCGGCGCAACCAGGACAGCCGCCATTTTTTCCTAAAATACGCCCGGTTTTCCGCCTCATAAGGACCGGCGCTCGACCCGCTGCGCAACGCCTTTTGCGTGGCCGATCCAAAATGATGGAGAAAACAGGCGCCGGTGATGCCCAAGGCAAATCCCGCCCGGGCCGCCCGACGAAAAAAATCCGCGTCTTCAAATTGCCCGATGCGGAAAGTCTCGTCAAAGCCGCCAATACGCGCGAAGACCGCGCGCCGCACGGCAAAGCAAATTCCGTGGGCGGCGCCGGGCCGCATCACGCCCCCCAGGTGGTGGGTGAATTCGCGCGCATACTCGTCGAAATCGTAATTCTGCTCCCCTTCCCGGATCGCCGGACTCACGATATCCAGGCCCGCCCGATCCGCCGCCCCCAGCAAGGCGTTTCGCCAGCCCGCCGGCAGAAGCACGTCGTTATTCAACACGATCGTCCAGTCCGCCGGCACCGCCGAGCAACCTTGGTTCCACGCCGCCGCGCATCCGCGGTTCGCGGGATTGTGGATGGCCGTAATTCCCTTCTGCTGGTCCAGCCATTCGCGCGTGCCATCGGTGGAACCGTTGTTCACGACCACGACCGCCACGCCCTCGGCCAGATCCGGCGCGAGGCCGCGAAGGCAGCCTTGTGTGTAGGCCATTTGATTATAGACAGGGATGACGATGGTGACGTCCATTCTGATATTGTTATACGACCACCCTGCCCGCGCCCTTTTGGCAAATCCAATCCCCTGGCCGGCTGCCCCCCTTCGCGCGATGCCTTTGACTCCGCTTGTCAGTTCGCTGTAAAATTTTAAGCGTAGAAACAGCCGATGAAACCCCGGATTTCACAGATGGACACGGATATGATTGTCATTCTGAGCGCAGCGAAGAATCTAGTTGGATTTTGCCAAAAGATTCGCAGTGGATTCTTCGCTGCGCTCAGAATGACAAAAGAAATTATCTGTGGGATCCGTGGTCAACAACTGCTGAATTTAGGTTAAGTTCAAATGCCTGTTCCTTCTCCCTCGTGGCCGAACTCCTTCCTCTTTCCGTCGTCATCGTCGCCAAGAACGAAGCGCGCAATCTCCCGCGCTGCCTCGCCAGCGTGCAGGGCTGGGTGGCGGAGATCGTCGTCGCGCTGAACGATACGACCGATGACAGTGCAGCGATCGCAGAAACCCGCGGGGCGCGCGTGCACTCGCTTCCCTGGCAAGGCTACCGCGACACCAAGAACGCCGCGCTCGCGTTGGCCGCGCAGCCCTGGGTGCTCGCGCTGGACGCCGACGAGGAAGTCTCGCCGGCCCTGTGCGCCGCGATCGACGCTTTCTTGACCGGCGAGGACAAGAACCGCTTCGCCGGGGCGCGCTTCCCGCGCAAGGTTTGGTTCATGGAACGCTGGATCAAGCACGGCGATTGGTATCCCGACTACAGCCTGCGTCTGTTCCGCCGCGGACAAGCCCGCTGGGGCGGCGATGCCTTCGTCCACGAAAAGGTCGAATGCGACGGTTCGATCGCCACGCTCCGCGGCGATCTGCACCACTATCCCTACGACAATCTGGCTGTGCAGCAGCGAAAGATCACGAACTACGCCGAACTCTTCGCCCGCCAGCGCGCCGAAGCCGGCCTCCGCGTTGCGCCGGTTGGCGTCCTCAGCCGATCGCTGTGGCGTTTTGCGCGCGCCTACCTTTTCAAAGGCGGCTTTCTCGACGGTTTTCCCGGCCTGGTCGCCGCGCTTCTCACCGCCCATTACACGTTCCTGCGCTACGCCTGTCTCTATGAAGCCAGCCAAGCGAAGGGCTCGGGGCAAAACTCGAAATGAACTCCTTGGCCAGGAAAAGGCAGGCACCCCTGCCTTGCCCCTCGCCAAAACTCCGGCACGCTGCTCATTTTGAATCTTGCCATGAGTTGCGCCTCCCGTCCTTCCCACCTGTGAACAGCCTTATTTGCCGGACCCGTCTGGTCTATCGCGCCCACCGCTATCGGTGGAAGCTCGACCCGGCCGAAATCAAATTTGTGCGCACCCATGCCGAACCGGACACGACGGCCATCGACATCGGTGCCCACAAGGGCGGTTATGCCTATTGGATGGCTCGGGCCGTCGGGCCGCAGGGCCTGGTGATCGCCTTCGAACCGCAGCCCGAGTTGGCCGCCCGGTTGCGCTGCGGTTTCCGGCATCGAAGCAACGTTATCGTCGAAAACATGGGCCTTTCCAACCGATGCGGGCCGTTGACCCTGAATATTCCCGGCCCAGGCCCATCGCCCGGCGCCACATTTGAAACGACCGTGATCATCGCCGGTTCTACCCAAAAAATCGACGTGGAGGTCTCCACCCTCGATACGCGTCTCGATCGCGCTCATCCGCGGGTGAGCTTCATCAAGTGCGACGTGGAAGGCCACGAGCTCAGCGTCTTTATGGGCGCCGAAAAGACCCTTCGCACGGAACGTCCCGCGCTGCTGT
The DNA here is from genome assembly GCA_049519915.1 of Opitutaceae bacterium. GTDB lineage: Bacteria > Verrucomicrobiota > Verrucomicrobiia > Opitutales > Opitutaceae > DASRHD01. The sequence continues at coordinate 854 of JBEKQH010000138.1, read as the reverse complement.
TCGAGTGCGAACAACGCCACCACGGTCGTCGCGATATCGCCGACGTTTTCCGCTACCTCGACGGCCTCGGCTATAACGGGTTCTTTTTCTCGGACCACACCCTCCGCCCACTTTCCGAATTCGATCCTGCCCGGCACCAGAACCTCGCCGCCCCCGATTCCTATTGTAACAACTTCGCCTTTCTGCCCAAAACGGCCGCGGATCACGCGGATGCGCGTGGATAATCGTGTGTCGTTCCGAAACCCTAAGCAACCCGACGAGCCTTGCCTGTCGAGGTAGGGCGCGTTGCTAACGCGCCGGTCGCCTCTGGATTGTCATCCAGAGACCCTAAGCAAGCCGCTGCTGCGGCTTGCCTGGAACAAGTCAATGAACTGTTTAAGCTCGACGCGTCTTCTCATTGTCATTCCGAGCCTTGCGAGGAATCTCACATATATTTCTGCTCTTGTGAGATTCTTCGCTGCGCTCGGAATGACAGGAAAATTCAGCAGGAGAAGTTTTGCATTCAGAAGCCATAAAGCCACGAGAAGATGCATGGCAAATTTTCGGCAACCCAAGCGAACTCCTGTTTTCTTGGGTTCATAATTAATTTTGTTTTCCGCACGCTTGGTTTCATGGCTTCTGAATTCAAAACTTCCCCTTTTGCCCCGCTGCGTCTTGGCCTTAAAATCGGGTTTTGTTTGAGGCCGGGCTCGCGTTTAACCTGCACCCGTCTTTGATTGTTCACGCGATGCCCAAGGAGCCACATCCATTCAGCCGGCTGGCCGAGGAGCTGATCGCCGATTTGCGCGGTGTGCCGCTCCATGTGCCGCGGAAAATGCGCAGCCGGCCGACCAATCCTTTCGGTCCGTTGGTCG
>JBEKQH010000137.1:0-5584 GCA_049519915.1 Opitutaceae bacterium | reverse complement strand
GACGATCTTGACCTGTGCATCCTAGTGGCTCGGGCGGGCTACAAGATTGTCAATGACGGCCGAGTGCGAATCACGCATCTGAAAGGTGTTAGCGTGGCCAAGGACTACGACGCGATGGCGACGGCGATTTTCGACGCGAACCGTGATGTATATCTGAAAAATTTCAATCCGCACGGTGGACGGTTGGTGCGCTGGAAATACACCGTGGCTTTCGGCGCATGGAAACGCGTGGCCTTGCTACGCGCGCGGTTGCGCGGGCACCGACGCGTGCGCCCAGTGTAAACCTTCTGAGTTCTTACAATGAATGAAGTTCAAAAACAGTATCTGATGCGGATTATTCGCCGGCTGGGACTTCTGGCTTTGGCGGAAAGCCTAAGGGCGGAGATCCTAACGGTGAAAATCCACCGGACTAACCGGCTTTTGCGCCGCACATAGTCAGGTCCAAAATGGCAAAGCCATTTTCTTTAGGAGGCTGGAGGACGAAGTCCGACCGCCTCCTAGTCCGTGGTGTTTTTCCAGCGCACGAAGGTGAGCGCGAGAATCTGCACATCGAGCCAGGGCGACCAGTTCTCGATATAGTAGATGTCGTGCTGGATCCGGGCGGCGAGGTCGCTGTCGCCGCGCAGGCCGTGGACTTGCGCCCAGCCGGTCATGCCGGGTTTGACCAAATGCCGGGGGAGATAATGGGGGATGGCCTGCGAGAGCTGTTCGACGTGGTAGGGCCGCTCGGGCCGCGGTCCGACGAGGCTCATGTCGCCGCGGAGGACGTTCCAGAATTGCGGCAGCTCGTCGAAGTTCCAATGGCGCATCCACGCGCCGAGCCGCAGGAGCCGCGGGTCGCCGCGGCTTGTGCTTTGCTGCGCGGCATCGGTTGCCTCGGCTTCCGGGGTCATGCTGCGGAGTTTATAAAGCGTGAACGGGCGGTGTCCGTCGCCGATCCGGGTCTGGCGAAAGAACACCGGCCCGCCGGGCGATTCGCGCTTGATGCGCGCGGCGAGCACCAGCATAAGCGGCGCGAAGAGCACGAGACCGATCAGCGAGCCGATGACATCGACCAGGCGTTTGAGCGCGCGGTTGAAAAGTTTCGTGATGGGGAGCTCGTCCACGCCGAGCACGGGCATCCGTCCGATGGTTTGCAGGCGCAGACCGCTGAGGAAAATAGGGAAGGCGATGGGCATGATCTTCCATTCGACGTAAGCGCGTTCGCAGCTCCCGATGACACGCTGGACGTCGTTGCGGGGCAGATCGAGCCGCGTGGCGATGAGGAGGTCGACGGCCTCGCGCGAAAAAATCTCATCGAGCTCTGTCACTGGGCCGAGGTGAGGGAAATGGTCGATGGTCGGCGGCGCGTCGCCGGGAAGGGTAACGATACCGGCGAAAGCGAGCGGATGAGCCGGATTGTGCTTGAGCTCGGCCGCGAGCTCGCGGGCGGCATCGTTCCAACCGAGCAATGCGGCCCGGCGTTGCAGGCGGGCGCGGAACGCGGGACGGGTCAAAACAAAATTAGCCAGCGAACGCCAGAGAATGAGCAAGACGACGACACAGGCGCAGGCGATGACGGCGAAGAGGCGCGAGATGGGCGGGTTGAATTTCAGCACGAGCGACACGCCGAGGTAGGCGGCGAGCCAGAATGAGGCCCCTTTGAAAATGGCGCCGAGGTTTTGGTAGCGGCGCAGGAGCCGGCGGCTGTCATAGAGGCCGAGCTGCGCAAACGCGCCGATGAGCAGGGCGACGCCGAGCAGAAGCAGCGGCAGGTAGCGGGAAAACGTGGCGTTGGGCACGGTGAGGCCGAACCGTCCAAGCGGCGATGCATAGCGGAGCACGTAGCCCAGTGCGAGGCCGGCGAAGGTGACGAGCGTGTCGCCCGCCAGGAGGGCGAGGGGCGCGAACGTTTCGCGGAAGCTGTTGGAGGCTGCGCGCGGCACAACGGACTATTCTATATTTTGCAGTTCAATTTGATCGCGAATCACACAGATATACACAGAGCCAGGCGCGTTGAGATGCGCAAATCCCAAACGCCAGATCCCAAACTCCAAATAAATCTCAGGGTTAAATATTTTAATTTGCAGATATTTTTTGGCGTTTGGAACTTTGGGATTTGAGATTTCTCTCCGAGAATTGCTTGCGGTATCTGCAGGCATCCGTGGTTGCAAATACGTTTTTAGTACTATCTTGGCGGCGGGCGGGGCTTGTCGAGAAATTCAAGAAGCAAGGGTGACGGCAGCCAGCTTTTCTTTGGGAAAAGATAGGCCAGCGAGCCGGTCGCCACGGCATTTTCCCGCACGTCGAAAAAATCAACGGGCGTCGGCAGATCGAGGTTGCGCATAAGCACGGGATAACCGGGGCGTTCGCGGCGGTAATCGCGCTCCGGCGCCGCGAGCAGCGCCGCCGGCGACGGCTCACGCGAAAAAAAATCCCGGCGGGCGGGCGTGGTGGCACAGCCGGCGACGGCGCGGGGCGGAAGCTGGCCGAACAGCCAGGCGGTGAGGCTCGCCGCGTAAGGCACATCGGAGCCGGGCCATCGGCTGCGCGGCAGGCGCGCGGCCAGCTCGCCGTAATCCTGGGCGACGCGCGCCGCGGTGGGCGTGAGCAGCGGAGCGAGACCGGGATTCCTCCACCAAGGCGACGCGGCAAAGACCGGATCGTTGAGGCACTCGATGGCCAAGGCGTCGGCCGCAGGGCCGGGGCGGCCCTGGTTCAAGCGGGCGAGGCCCAGACCGAAGTAGACGCCGCCCTTGTCGGGCACCAGATGAGCGGCCGCGAGAAAATGGGTTTCGGCGGCAGCTGGGTCGCGCACGAGGAGCAGCCAACCGAGGTTGAAGTGGGCAATTTCCTGGTCCGGGTTGAGCCTGAGCGATTGGTTGAACAAGGCGATGGCTCGGTCGGCTTGGGCGGCGTCGTGACGGTCGAGCGCCAGGGCCTCGAGGTTGAGCCCGGGGGTCGGATCGGCCCGGCCCAGCCCGACGATGAGCGCAGCGGCGGTCAGGAGCGCCAGCGCCAGCGCATGGCGAACTCGCGGCGGGGCGAACGCCGGCGCCGGCGACGCGCAGAGCGCGGTGCAGACCGCGGCCAAAAACGTGAACACCGGCACGTCGAGCTGGAAGTCGGTGAGGGCAAAAACGCCGTAGCCGGCGAGGGCCAGACCAGGCGCGGCCGGAGTCGATTTGTTCCACAGCGACCAAGCAACCAACCAGGCTAACGCAACGACGCAGGCGAGTCCGGGTAAGCCGGTATCCGCCCACATTTGCACCGGCGTGTTATGGAGCTGCAAGGCGGTCTCGACCCCGCCGTCGAGCTCTGCGCGATAGCGCGGATAAACCAGCGGCGTGACGCCCGGGCCCCAACCGATCAGCGGCCGGTCGACGCCCATGCGGAGGCCGGCTGTGAACATGGCGGAACGTTGGACTGCGCTGGCATCCGGTGGCGCGGAGGACGCCTCGGCGGAGAGCAGATCGCGAATACGCGGATTGACCAGGGCAAAGAGGGCCGCCAACCCGATGGCGGCAGCGGCGAGCAGGCCGGCGTAGCGGGCGCGCAATAGGCCGCGCCGCCAGGCCAGCGCGAGCGCAAACAGCAGCAGTCCGGCCAACCCGAGCACGCCGCCGCGGCTGCCGCTCGTGAACAGCATAAACAGCGCGGAAACGATGGCGGCCGCCCACGCGCCGCGGGCCCAGCGGCGGGTGTCGGCCACGCGCGCTCCCAGCCAGGGCAGCATGAAAATCGCCAAGCCGGCCGTGTAATTAGAATGTCCGAGCGGGTGGCCGTTCCGCAGGTTGAACAGCACGCGCAGCGAACCGATTCTTCCGGACCGCAGTTCGGAAGCGACGTCGCCAATCAGCCACAAACCGAGACTGTCAACGAAGAGAAGGGTGCCAAACCAGCCGAGCGCACGTTCGAGTTGGGCCCGTCGTGCGCCCAGCTTGGCCGGGTCGGCGTGTAGCCAGTCGAAGAGCAACAGGCCGGAGGCCATCCCGGCCAGCGGCGTGGCGACGGCGGGCAGGCTTTGTGCACGGTAGGGACTGGCCAGCGCGGCGCCAAGCTCAACCACGACAAACAGGCCGGTCGGCCAGCACCAGGCGGCGGCGGGCAAGGCCAACGGCCGCGGATCGAAAACAGCGCGCGCGAGCAGCGCGGCGCCCGGAGCGAGGTGAACGAACCAGAAGACCAGCCACCATGGCGATGAATACATCCGCGTCGCGCCTTCGTCCACCAAGGTGAGCGCGGCCAGACCGGCCAGACCGAGCGCGCAGAAGAGGCGTGTAAAACGTTGGGCGGGGGTGGCGGGGCTCATGCGCGATGGCGGATACGCTGGATCGTTCTCGTTCTCTTACCCATTCTCATTCCCTCAAAATGCACTTGGGGCAACCTTGGATTCGAGAACGAGTAAGAGAACGAAGAACGGGAACGATGCGGATGCGGTTCGGGCGCCCTCCCTCATAAAAGCTTCGAAGCCCTCGCCGCCGCATTCTACGGTCGTGTCTTAATTTAACTGTAGCCGGCCTCGCTGAGGCCGGTGGTCGGGGTCGGCGGCCCCGGCTACAATAAGCCAGCAAAATTCAAATTAGGACATTACCCATTCTACCTATGTCATTCGCCTTCCGTGAAACCCCGCGCCGGACAAGCCTTGACCCGGATGCATCCCACTTTTTATCCGACGATGCATCCGTTGGCCGCGCTTTTCAATCGCGACCAAGCGACTTCGTCGCGGTTAGACCCGACTTTGTCGGCCCGCAGGGTGGATCGAGCACACGAAGAAGTGTGATCGATCCAGGTTGACGGTGGCGCGCGCAGGCGGGCATCGTGCGCCATGGAGCCAACCAAGCGTCGTTTCAATATGCGCGTCGTTCTTGCGCTCAGCGCGCTGGCCCTGTTCGCAGCGGTCGCCGGGTATTTTGCGCTGCGCGGCGCGAATTTGCGGGCGCTTTTCGATCGGGCAATGGACCTCGTGCGGGCGGCGGGGCCGCTGGCCTTTTTTGCGGCGATGGCGGTGCTGCCGGCGGTCGGTGCGCCGATCATGGCGTTTATTCTCATGGCCGGCCCGGCGTTTGAGCCGCAACTCGGACGCGGGGGGGTGTTGGCCGCATGCGCGGCCAGCAACTTGCTGAGCATGTCCATTGGTTACTGGCTGGCGCGGCGCTGGCTGCGGCCGTGGCTGGAGGGATTTGTGGCGCGTTCCGGGCACCCGGTGCCGCAAGTAATGCCGGCGGACCAGTTCGAGGTGACGTTGATCTTGCGCATCACTCCTGGGCCCCCGTTTTTTTTGCAGAATTTTTTGCTGGGATTGGCCAAGATTCCGTTCCCTCGTTACCTGGCGGTATCCTGGACCGTCGTGATGATGCATACGACCGGCCTGGTCATATTCGGCGGGGCGCTGATCAACGGCAAGGGCAAGGAAGCCGTGCTGGGCATAAGCCTGTTCGTGGCGGCGTTGCTCGCGATTCACATTTTACGGCGGCATTATGCAAAACGAAGCCGCGCAAATTGACCGCCGGTCAGGGCTTGGATACGGCCTGCACGGCGCGGAGGCGAAATATGACAAAGGATGCGTCAAAGAGCAGAAAATTCCTTCCCGGAAGAAAAGGAA
>JBEKQH010000136.1:0-5587 GCA_049519915.1 Opitutaceae bacterium | reverse complement strand
CCGGGCGTTCGTGGCGCTCGGCGTGGCAAAGATCCGCCTGACCGGCGGCGAGCCGCTGTTGCGTCCGGACGTGCCGGAGATCGTGCGCGCGCTTAAGCATGAGGTGCGCGTTCCGGACGTAGCGTTGACGACGAACGGCTGGTTTTTGGAGAAATCCGCTCTGGCGTTGCGCGAGGCCGGCCTCGACCGCCTCAACGTCAGTGTCGACTCGCTCGAACCGGCGACCTTCGCGCGGCTCAACGGCCGCGGCCTGGACCGGGCGCGGGTGCTGCGCGGTATCGACGCGGCGGTGGCGGCCGGTCTTCCGGTCAAGATCAACTGTGTTGTGCAGCGCGGCGTGAACGACGGAGGAATCCTCGAGCTCTGCGCGTATTTCCGCGAACGGGGCCTGCCTCTGCGGTTCATCGAATTCATGGACGTGGGCCGGACCAACGGATGGCGCCGGGAGCTCGTCGTGCCCGCGCGCGAGATCATGGAAAAAATAACCGCGGCCTGGCCGCTTGAACCGCTTGAGCCTGCCTATCCCGGCGAGGTGGCCCGCCGCTATCGTTATGTCGACGGCCGGGGCGAAATCGGCCTGATCAGCTCGGTGACCGCGCCCTTTTGCCGCGACTGCCACCGGGCCCGCCTCTCGGCCAACGGCCAACTGTACACCTGCCTGTTCACCGCGCTGGGCTGGGATGCGCTGGGCGCGTTGCGGGCGGGCGCCAACGACACGGCGCTGGAGGAATTTCTCGCCCGTGTTTGGCGCGGCCGGCGCGACCGTTACAGCGAGGAGCGCCCCGGACTTCTCGCCGCCGGGGTGACGCGCGAAAAGATCGAGATGAGTTTCATCGGAGGGTGATGAACAACCGCGAATGGACGCGAATAAACGCGAATCAAAGCCTTGTCAGGAGATTTCGGGGCGTCTTCATTCGCGTCCATTCGCGGTTACCACATGCCATCCAAACCCATCCCCGGTTCCACCGGCGCCGTGCTCACGTGCCTGCCGTCGCCGTATGTGCCGCACCCGGTGACGGGGCTGCTTTACCTGCCGCGCTTTTTGGCGAAGTGCAACTACGTCAAAGCCCACGGCGCGTTGCCGCCGAGTTACGCCAAAAATTACAAACGAGGGATCGATCGCTTTCTCTGTCTGCATCTCGGGATTGAGCCGGGGGCGGTCGAAAAGATCGTCCTGGAGTCGGCCACCGAGGCCGAGATCGAACAAAAGCTGAGGGATTTGCTGCCGGCCGATGTGCGGGCGGCCAAATGGAACCGCGAATTGGTGCAGAAGGGCATGACGCCCGCCGGCCGGGAGTTTCTCAAGGAGGCGCTGACCGCCATGGGCTGTAGCGACCGCATCGACGAAATAAAAAGCATTCCGGATCTGATCGATTTCGACGAGGGGCGGATTGAGTGAAAGGCTGAAAACTGAAAAACGGAAAAGCGGAAAGCGGAAAACTGAAAGAGAAAATCGGAAAAGCCAAAGGGTGGAAAAACGGAAAACGAGAAAAGGGGTAGCGGTTTTTCAATTTATCGATTTCCTTGCGTCGGGTTTTCCGCTTTTATCGACACATGATCAAGGGCCAGAAAGTCGTCTGCATCAACGATGCGTTTCCCCAATTTGTCCAAGCGATCTACACCCAGCTGCCGGTGAAAGGACGGGTTTACACGGTCCGCGAGGTGTTTCTCGGCCGCGAGAAGGTCGTGAAGGGGGGGGAGACCGCGACCGTCGGTCTGCTGCTCGAAGAACTGCACAACCCGCCCGATCCGTTTCATTCGGGGCAGGAAGAGCTGGGCTTTGCCTCGGAACGTTTTGCGCCGCTTGAAGAAGTGCCGGCGGAGGAAGACGAAGTCGAAGAGGTGGTGGCCATCGGTGCGTTCGCCGGGGCCAATTGACCGTCTAGAGGCCCGTGGGCTTCACCCACGGGCTCTTAACAAATGGCTCCGCCATTTGGGAGACAGATCAATTTTTCATCAACAACCGACGCACGCCTTCGATCGGCGGCTCGGTAACGGTGAAGAACGACAGCGTTGAACGCGGGGTGAGCGCTGCGGCGACCGCCGGATGGGTCAGAATCGATCCGCTCAAGGCGGCCCGTATTTGCTTGGGCGGTGTATTGGCAAAAAGCTGGGTGGCCACTTGCTGGGCAAGATCGAGCAGCGGCTGGCAAGCGTCGAGAATGAGTTGGCGCGCGACCGAGTCGCCCTCGCCCGCGAGACGGAGCACCGTCGGCGCGAGTGCGGCGATCTGCTGGTTGGGCTCCGCATGCTGGTAGAGAAAACGCATGATGGCTCCCGCTTCGTCGATCTGGATCGCCTCGCGCACCGCTCGGGCGAGCGGCGACGGGGGGGCCCAGCCCTGCAGCTCGATCAGCACGCGCACGAGGGCGAGGCGGCCGAGTTCGTAGCCGCTGGCCGGATCGCCCAGGCGCCAGCCGAGGCCGCCGGCGTAATGAATTTTCCCTTTGGGATCCCGGGCGGCGACAAATGAGCCGGTGCCGGCGTGAAGGACTAGGCCAGGCGTTCCACTGGTGGCCAGTTCGAGCACCGGAATCGAGTCGTCGACCGTTTCAACCGCGCCGTAAATTTTCTCCGCGACGAGGGCGGCGGACGCTTCTTTCCAAAAAGTGCGATTGCCCGCCATGCAAAGCAGTGTGCGGACGATGGTAGGCGGCGAATGGCCAATGGCCAATCCACGCAACGCCGCATGGAGAATTTCTCGGGCGCGGACGGGTCCGGTGACGTTCGGGTTGCAGCCGGGCGCGGTATGGCGGGCGAGGATCTTGCCGCGCGCATCGATGAGAATGCATTCGGTTTTGGTGCCGCCGCCGTCTAGGCCGATTTTCATTGGCGGATTCTAAACACAACGGACGGAACGAAATAAAATGGGAAAAATACCTAGAAGCCGCCTATTTTGACCATGGCCCCCATTTAGCGGTGGGCCGGACTTCGCCTCCACGATGCTAGGCTAGCTGGCGGCTGAGCCGCCCCTTATATTTTTGCGCAAGAGCCCGATTATGCTCGATGGCGCCAGGCAGGTTCTGGCTGCGCAGAATCGGCAAGGGCTGCTCGTTTTGCCTCAGCCAATCGATCGTCGCAAGCATGAGCCAATTGAGCACGGAACACCCGATGAATGTGCTGGTGGGGCCCGCCTTCACCGACCCATCGGCGGGCAGGCCCGCTCCGGCCGGCGCGACCTCCACAATGGCGTCGCCGGGCACGCCACCGTTGTCGAGCACGTGATCGGCGACGTCGGAAAGTTTCTGTCCACCGGGGTATTCGCTCGGCGTGACGCGCGACATGGCCAAAGAGGTGAGCGCGACGACGGTAAGGCCTTTGCCTTTGGCATAGAGGGCCACTTCGATGGGAGAACAATTTTTTCCGGAGTTGGAAATGGCGATCAGAACCTCGCCGGAAAGAAGCTGATATTGGCGGTCGTAGCGCGAGGCGAGGCGGGTGCCGTAGCCAGGGAGATTCTCGATGAAGCCGGCGGTCGGGTCGACGATGCCGGTGACGCAGACGAGTCCGCCGGCGCGGCCGATGATTTCGCGCGAGACCAGCTCGCTGTGGCCGCTGCCAAAGGTATGGATGACGCCGCCGCGCGCGACGCAGGACCCGAGAACGGGGGCGAGCCGGGCGAGGACGGGGGCATTGGTTTCCCACGCGCGCGCGAGGAGGTCGTTGGCGCGGGTGAAGTAAGCTTCAGGCAGGTTCGGCATGAGGGGGAGGGTCTACGGGGTCGATTCCCAGCGGCCGTAGATGCCGCAGGGGAGGATCTTTCCGTCCGCCGCGATGGGCAAGCCCACTTCGCCGGCGGCGATCGTGCCGCCGTCGCCGGAAAAAAGACCGGCGAGGAGATTGGCCACGACGGTGGGCGAAAGGCGCGCGGTGTAGGCGTTGATCAAAAAAAACAGCGGTGGGTCGCTGAGCAGCTTTTTGCACTCGGTCAGCAGCGGCCAGAGATGGTCTTCGAGGCGCCAAAGTTCGCCTTCGCCGCCGCGGCCGTAGGTGGGCGGATCCATGATGACCGCGTCGTAGCGGTGCCCGCGCCGCTGCTCCCGGCGGACGAATTTCAGGCAATCGTCCGCAATGTAACGGATCGGCGCCGCGGCGAGCCCGCTGAGCGCGGCATTTTCCCGGCACCATTTGACCATGCCTTCGGCGGCGTCGACGTGGCAGACGCTCGCCCCGGCGGCGGCGGCGGCGCAGGTGGCCGCGCCGGTGTAGCCGAAGAGATTGAGCACGGACACCGTGGGGCCGGCGCCGGGAGCGGTTCGACGCCGCTCACCGCCGGCGGACTTGATTCGGTGGGAAAGCCATTCCCAATTGACGGCCTGCTCGGGAAAAAGCCCCGTGTGTTTGAAACTGGTCGGGCGAATTTTGAAGGTGAGGCCGAGCGGGGCGTAACGCAGGGTCCAGGATTCGGGCAGAGGCCGGCGAAAGTCCCACCGGCCGCCGCCCCGCTCGTTACGTCGATAGAAACCGTCCCAGTGATCCCAACGTGCGCCGGGCGCCGCGGCCCCCGAGGTCGAACCGCCCGGGGTGAGCACGGTCGAACCCCCGCGTGGCCAGAGAATTTGCGGATCGGGGCGGACGAGCGTGAACTCACCCCAGCGTTCCTGCTTCAGGCCATCGCCGCAGTCGAGGAGCTGGTAGTCGCTCCAGTGGTCGGCGAGAAGGAGTCCGGGACGTTGGACGGGGGCGGGCATACCTGATTGAAATGATCCGCGAGACAAGGCGTTCCGGCGCCGATTGTCGAGCCGCTCCGCCGGAGCCCGGCGGAATTATGGAAAATGTTCCCGATAAAAATTTATTTGGTGGTTTGACTCAAAAAATTTGTCGCGCAACCAAAGGGTGTGATGAATTTTTTCCGCATCGTTCGTTTTTTTCCAATTTTTCTGGGCCTGATCCTCTGGGGCGCACGCGTGCGGGCCGACACGGTGGACACGAAAGAGGGCGCCCATCTTGTCGGCAAAATCACCAAGGTCGAGGCCGGCAGTGTGTATTTACACACCGACTACGCGGGCGACATCGTGATCAAGCAATCCAACGTCACCCGCTTTGCGACGGACAAGTTTATTGCCGTGCGTCTCGATAGCGGCCAACGGATCGACGGCCAGGTCACGCCGGCGCCCCAAGGCGGACTTCAGATTGCCGGCACGAACAAAACGGTGACGACGGATATCCGCCATGTGGCGGCCACCTGGAACGCCTACGGCGAGGATCCTCTCCTCATTGCGCTCCGGGGGCAATGGACCTACGAAGCCTTCGTCGATGCCAACGGCGAAACGGGCAACCACAACCAGCTCGGCACCTCCGGCGGCATGCGGGCCGAACGCAAGGCGACCTATAACGACCTGCAGCTCTACGCCAAATACAACCGGCAGGTCACGGACGGTCAAAAATCCGCCGATCAATTCGCGACCGGGGTCGATTACTCCACCAATTATTCGGGGCGCGATTCTTTGTACGTACGCGACGATGCCGGTTTCGACCGGGTGATGGGCATCTCGTTTTCCGAAGTCGCCGCCGGCGGCTATGGCTATGATTTTATCAAGCAGCCCAGTCATACGCTGACAGGCCGCGCCGGCTTGTCCTACCGCTA
>JBEKQH010000135.1:0-5592 GCA_049519915.1 Opitutaceae bacterium | reverse complement strand
CGGTCCCCGGATTGCAGCAACGCCGGCTCCGCTTCATTTTCCGGACGAAAAAGCCGCAGCGGGGTGCGGCCGATCAACTGCCAGCCGCCCGGCGTCGCCAGCGGATAGACGCCGGTCTGCGCCCCGCCGATGCCAACCGAGCCGGGCGGCACCTGCGTGCGAGGGGTGGCATGGCGCGGCATATGCAGTTTTTCCGGCAAGCCGGCCAGATACGGGAATCCCGGCGCGAACCCAATCGCATGCACCAAATATTTGCCGCCTCGGTGCAGCGCCACAACCGCAGCCTCGTCGAGATTCGCCCAGGCCGCCACCTCGGCAAGATCCGGCCCAAACTCGCCGCCATAGCAAACGGGGATGACCAGCTCACGTCCCGCCGGCTTGTTTCGGGGCACTTTTTTCGGAATACGCGCTACCAGCTCGTTGCGCAACGTGTCGAGGTCTTCGACTTTCGACGCATCGTAAAATACGGCCACCGTCGTAAAGGCCGGCACGATTTCGATCACGCCCGCCGGAGAGTCCTTTTCCAGTTCGTGCACCGTTGCCTGGACGCGGGCCAGCGCCTCGTCGCCGATCTGGTCGGCCAACTCGACCACGAGGGCGTCGTCGCCCAGCGGGGTGATTTTCATTAATCACTTTTCGCGCGGACTCGAGTGCGGCGCAACAATAACGTGCGACCCCAAAGCGCGCGGTTAAGCGCAGTGGGTATTTTGAAGTTTGTAGTAGGTACCTGCAAATGCCGCACCCGAAGACCGTCCAGCGAAGGATCAAATAGCCGCGGTATCACCAACTACCAATTAAAAACTACCAATTACAAAGGTCCTCATTTAACCAGCCGAATCGTCCAAAAATCCGATGCGAGGTTGGAATCCGTCAGGTAGGCATACGGCAGCGTGAAATAGCCTTGCTGGCCCCAGCCCGGACCCCAGGAATTGCGGACGATAAACTGCTGCGCCGCGTCGTCGTAGCCGACGGCCATGACCGCGTGGCCGCCCAGAGCCTTCTCGCCGGACGCCGGCATGGGCGCATGGCCGGATTGAGCCACGGCGGGCGATTCAAAGCTCTCGTAAACGGTAAATCCGAACACAAATGGATAGCCCGAAGCGAGGCAGCCTTTGAATTGACTGAGACTTTGCGTCAGGCGCTGATAAGAAATAGCCTGGTTGGCCAAGGCATCTTTATAGGCCTGGGCCGGCGGCTTGGCGGTAAACTGCGCGATGACGTAAGGCCACTCGGTCTCGGGGCAGACGCCCTGGCTGGCGATACTCTTGATGCCATCGCGGATCTGCCCGCCGGCATCGGAATCCACCGTGCCCTCGATCACGCGTTCATTGTAATAAATGAAAAGGCGCGAGGGCACAAAGACGTTGGGCAGCTTTTGCTTCATCTGCTCAAACTCGTGGGCGCCGCCGATGGAGTTCGCCGTGCAGCTACCGAGCTGGCCCTGGTCATAGACCGGCGGGCACTGCGGTCGAAGATCGACGTTTGCAGGGAGAGCGGCGGCGACTTCCATCGGCGCGGCGTAGGCGTAATCGCGATGATCGGGCAGATCGGGAACCCACCCGTAATGTTTGATTTTGTGATTCATAAGCGTGGAAAATTGTAAATAGTAGATTCGCGCAAGAAATTAAAAGAAAATAATTTGCGAAAAACATACTTGAGTAACCTACGTTGGCATCCCTGTTGCAGTGCCGCCAGCCCTAGCCGCCCGAGCAAGACCACGCGCTGGTCAATACCAGAGGCTCGCCACTTGGACGGCGCATTGGAGACCCACCATCACGACTGCCCATCGCGCAGCCGTAGTCCATTTTCCGAAAAGCCGGTCGAGGAAATAAAAAAGAACAAGCACCCAACTCCAAACGGCCGGAAGCACTAAGCGTGGCAACCAAAAGCCTTGGTCGTAGACATGATTCACAAAGGGCAACGCCAGGACCAGCGGCAGAAACCAGGACCCTCCGAGACAACCCCAGACCAGCAATCCCGCCGGAAGATCGCGCTCGCGACCCTCCCCCGTCCGAGCGATCTGAAAGAAAAAGCAAATGACCGCAGCTGCTCCCAAAATTGAAACGGCCAGGCCCGTCCGGACCGCGATCTTGGAGAACATCTGCTGCCTTTCCGGCCTCGGGGTCCGGGCCTCGTTCCAGCCGCCGGCGGCGAAATTCAAAACGTCGGTAAATACAGCGAGATGAAGCAGCGAGGGATAGCTGAAATTGTTCGCGACGAGCAGGGCGCGCCTCGGTTTTCCGTCAATATATTCGAAGTCCCAATAAGTCGGAGCCTCCAATATCCTGCCGTCGGACCTCCCGAATAGAAACAGGCTGCGCCAGGTCATCTCGCCGGTTCCATGCCAATTGAAATGAAAATCCTCCGCCATGGCCGGATTGGCTACCTTGGTCTGGGCGGTCGCTGCTCGGGCCGCCAGATCCGTGGCCATGCCGGCGGTCAGCGGCCAAAGGCCAGCCACACCGACAACGGCGAGAGCCGGGCGAAAGGAGAGACGCCGCGTGAGGCAGCACAGACCAACGGCCAAAGCAACGCCGGCTGGAATAAAGCTGAAAGTAAACTTTCCTAATTGGCCGACCATGATTGCCACGCCCGCCGCGACCGCAAAGACCATGCGCGGCTTGGCCTTCTCGCAGTCCAGGGCTCGCCCCAGCGCCCAGCACGCCAGGGCAAATGGGAGCAAGGCGACGGAATCGGCCGCATAGACGACGGCCGTGATGATTGTGACGGGAAGAAAGGCGATCAGGGCCAGGGCCGCCAATCGAAACCACGGCGATTGAATGAAACGGCGGGAACTCGCATGGACAAAGCCAAAGGCTGCCAGGCTGAGCATCGTCAAGACCAGAGCGGCGCAGGGGTAGGCAAACTCCTGGCCGCCGATTTTCGAACACATCCCCCCGATCCAATAGAGCAGAGGCCGGTTCGTGAAGTTCTTGGTAAACCATTGCGATGGATTTGCCAGCAGGTGTTCGGTGTCGTCTTGGTGGGATCCAAAATCCTGCCCGACAAATACCCGATGGTGAATATTGTTGAGCTGGAGGATGCCATAAATCGTGAGAATCAAGATGACTCCCCACCGCTCCCAAACTTGGATCTTGGCCTCAAACCGACGCTCGGGATCTGAAGAGGGCTGGCTCAAAACCATGTTCGTCACGCTGCCGGAGTCCATCGCTTGGGCAACACTATGTTTCCTGCGGCCCGGCCGCGGGTCGGCGCCTCCCCGCGGCTAATTCAAAAACGGCTAGGAGCCCGTCGGGCTTCGCCCACGGGCTCTCGGAGCATCGTGATCGCCGTCCCCGCGTCCCACCGAACAGGTGCTTACGCCGCGGCTGCCGCGTTGATCAGTTCGACAAAACTGCGCGTCTCCAGCGAAGCCCCGCCGATAAGTCCGCCATCGATGTCATTCTGCGCGAGCAGCTCGCGCGCGTTGGCCGGTTTCATCGAACCGCCATAAAGAATGCGCATACGACCGGCCGGCTGGTCGCCAAAAAGCTTGGTCAGCAGGCCGCGCATATAGGCGTGCACTTCCTGCGCCTGGTCGGCCGTGGCGTTCTTGCCCGTGCCAATCGCCCAGACGGGTTCGTAGGCGACGACAATATTGGCCGCCTGCTCCTTGGTGACACCGGCGAGGCAAGCTTCGACTTGGGTCTGCACAATCTTGAGGGTCGAACCGGCCTCGCGTTCGGCCAGCGTCTCGCCCACGCAAAGGATGGGCCGCAGCTGGTTTTTCAGCGCCGCCAGCACCTTCTTGTTGATGAACCCGTCGGTCTCGCCAAAAAGGGTGCGCCGTTCGCTGTGACCCAGGATGACGTGGGTGGCAAAGAACGCGCGCAACATCGGCGCGGAAATTTCGCCGGTAAAGGCGCCGCTCGCTTCATGGTGCATGTTTTGTGCGCCCAGCTTCACCGCCGAGCCCTCGACGATTTTGGCCACCGATTCGAGCGCGGTGAACGGCGGGCAAACAAGCACGTCGACATCGGGCCGTTGAGCGACCGCGGCGACGATTTCGCGCGCCAGTTCCGCCGCTTCGGCGGAGCTCTTGTTCATCTTCCAATTTCCAGCAATGAGTTTTTTTCGAATCATAAAGAAATGGGTTATCAGTTCACCGTTCACTGTTAACGTTTGGTCGGGCACGGCAACGGTGAACCGCGAACCCAAAACCGTGAACTATGCTTCCAGAAACGCGACGCCCGGCAGCACTTTTCCTTCCAGGAACTCGAGGCTGGCGCCGCCGCCGGTCGAGCAGTGCGACACCTTGGCCGCGACTTTGAATTTTTTGGCGGCGGTGGCCGTGTCGCCCCCGCCCACCACGGTCGTCGCGCCCTTCGCCGTCGCCTCGGCGATGGCCTCGGCCATGGCCTTGGTCGATCCGGCGAACTTCTCGAACTCGAATACGCCGGACGGGCCGTTCCAAATGATGGTCTTCGCGCGCAGGATGGCGTCGCGGAAAAGTTCGCGCGACTTCGGCCCGACATCCAGGCCCTGCCAGCCGGCCGGAATGCCGGTGCTGTCGTCGGCGTCTTTCGTGTTGGCATTGGCGTCAAACTTGTCGGCGCAGATATAGTCGACCGGGAAAATGAGCTTGACGCCGCGGGCCTGGGCCTTGGCGGCGAGATCGCTGACGATCTTGGCCCCCTCGGGATCAAAAAGACTATTGCCGATCTCCATGCGGTTGAGCACCTTCTTAAAGGTAAACGTCATGCCGCCGCCGATGATGATCTCGTCGGCTTTCTCGATCAGGTTGTTGATCAGCGGAATTTTGTCGGCAATTTTGGCGCCGCCGAGAATCGCGAGCAGCGGGCGCTGCGGGTGATCGAGCACGGCCGCGAAGGCCTTGAGCTCCGCTTCCATCAGAAATCCGGCCGCCTTCGCCGGCAGCTTGACTCCCACCATTGACGAATGGGCGCGATGCGCGGTGCCGAAGGCGTCGTTGACATAGACATCGCCGAGCCTCGACAGGCTGGCGCGAAATTCCTCGACGGCCTTGGGATCGGCCTTTTTGGAGGTGCCGTCTTCCAGCTTCACTTTGCCCTCTTCTTCGATGTGAAAGCGGAGATTTTCCAGCAAGAGCACATCGCCGGGTTTGAGCGCGGCCGCGGCTTTCTCCGCCACGGGACCGACGCAATCCTCGGCAAACGCCACGGGTTTGCCCAGCAGCTTGGCCAGCTCGACCGCAACGGGTTGGAGCGAGAATTTGGCGATACGTTGGCCGTCGGGCCGGCCGAGATGCGACATGAGCACGACGGACGCGCCGTGATCGAGCGCAAATTTGACGGTCGGCAGCGCCGCCAGGATGCGTTGGTTATTCGTGATGGCGCCGGTCGCCTTGTCCTGCGGGACATTGAAATCGACGCGCATAAGCACGCGCTGGCCGGCCAGATTGAGGTCGCGGATGGACTTGAAGTTCATAAAAGGCTGAAGAACTGAAAGACTGAAAAGCTGAAGGAGTAAGAGACCGACATGAAAAAGGCTGAAGGTTGGAAGACGAAAGGTTGTTTGTTTCAGCCCTTCAGTCTTTCAGTCCTTCAGCCTTTGCGGAGGCGGCGCGTTACAGGCCGGCGGCGACTTTCTTGAGCAGATCAATGCAGCGGT
>JBEKQH010000134.1:0-5595 GCA_049519915.1 Opitutaceae bacterium | reverse complement strand
TGCTGTTATTCTTGTTTTCCGCCGCCGGCGCCATGGAGGAATTCGCCCTCGACCGCACGCAACGCGAAGTCAGCGCGCTGCTTAAAACCGCGCCGAAGCGCGCCACCCTGGTGCTGCCGGCCGGCGGAGAGCGCGAGATCGACGTGGCCGAGCTCGGCATTGGCGATCGGGTGAGCGTGAAACCCGGCGAGGCTTTTCCCGCCGACGGAACCGTGGTCCGGGGCAAGAGCGCCAGCGATGAGTCGGCGCTGACCGGCGAGTCCGTGCCGGTGCCCAAGGGGGACGGCGACATGGTGTTCAGCGGCACGATCAATCTATGGGGCGCGGTCGAATTCAACGTGGTGCGCCTGCCGAGCGAGAGCACGCTGCAAAAGATCATCCGGCTCATCCAGACCGCGCAGAAGTTGAAGGCGCCGAGCGAACGTTTCACGGACAAGTTTGGCACCGGCTACACTTATCTGGTCATTGGCGGCTCGCTCGCGATGTTTCTCGTCTGGTGGCAGGGGTTTCACCTGCCCGCCTTTCATAATACCCACGAAGCGCGCTCGGCGTTTTATCGCGCGATGACGCTCATGGTTGTCGCCAGCCCGTGCGCGCTGGTGCTGTCGATCCCTTCGGCCGTGCTGGCGGCCATCGCCTGGGGGGCGCGGCATGGCGTGCTCTTCCGCGGCGGCGCCGCCATCGAGAAACTGGCGGATATCGACACGGTCGCCTTGGACAAGACCGGCACGCTGACGACCGGCGAGCTGGCGGTCGTGGGCTGCGAGAGCTTCCCCGCCGGTCGCGAGCGCGAGGTGATGGAACTAGCCTGCGCGCTGGAAGCGAAGTCGCAGCACCCGATCGCACGGGCGATCACGCGTTATGCGCGCGTCCAGGGTGTGCACGAACTCGACGTCGATGAATTTCGTTCGCTGACCGGTCAGGGCCTGAGCGGCCGGTTGGAGGGCGCGACGGTGCTGCTCGGCCGGCGGGAATTGCTCCACCAAGGTCCGCTCGCCGACTGGGCGGAGGCGCTGCCGCCGGCCTCGGCCGAGTTGAGCGAGGTGTGGGTCGTGGGCCGCGATATGGTGGGCCGGGTCTTGCTGAAGGATCAGATTCGCGTCGAATCGAAAAGCGTCATTGCCGGCCTGCGCCGCGCCGGCGTGAAAACCATCATGCTCACCGGCGACCGCCGGCACGCGGCCGACGCCGTCGCGCTCGAACTCGGCCTCGACGAGGTGAAGTCGGGTTTGTCGCCCGAGGACAAGGTGGCCGCCATCCAGGCCTTGCGCGCGGAAGGCCGCCAGGTGGCGATGGTGGGCGACGGTGTCAACGATGCGCCGTGTCTCGCCGCGGCCGATGTCGGCGTGGCCATGGGCGCCCGGGGCAGCGATGCCGCGCTTGAGCAGGCCGAGGTGATCTTGATGCACGACCGCATCGAGAATTTTCTGGCGGCCCAGCGTCTGAGCCGCCGGGCGCGGACCATTATCCGTCAGAATCTCACCCTGGCGCTCGGCGTGGTGAGCGTCATGGTCATTGCGACCACGGCGGGCGTGGTGCCGCTCGCGGTCGGCGTCGCCGCGCACGAAGGCAGCACGGTTGTCGTCTGCCTTAATTCGCTGCGGCTGCTGTTTGGGAAGAACCGGTAGGGCGTTAAATAGAACGCCGAACGCTGAACTCCGAACGTTGAACGCTGAAGTCGCAACTTCCGATTCCTGACTTCGGCGTTCGGAGTTCAGCGTTCGACGTTCGGAGTTTACTAATCCCCGATCCACACCAGATCCCCGGTCCTTACCTCGTCGTAGAGTTCGATCATATCGAGATTCCGGAGGAGGACGCAGCCGGCGCTTTGCGGCTGGCCGATGCGATCTTCGCGGTTGGTGCCATGGAGGTAAATGTAGCGCCCATGGCTGTCCACGTCGCCTCCTGAATTGACGCCGGGCTCGAGGCCGCGCAGCCAGAGAATCCGGCTGGTGATGAGGTTTTCCGTGTCGATCTCGTCCGGATTAAATTCGTTGAAGTGCCGGCCGGTGGGCACGCGCGACTTGAAGACCACGCCGATCGGCTGGCCGGCGCCGATTTTTTCCCCGATGGCGTGCAAGCCGCGCGGGGTGCCGAGGGAGCCTTTGAGGTTGGAAGGTGGCCGGCGTGAAGTGGATATGGGATAGCTGCGCACCAGCGCTCCGCCGCGGTAATATTGCAGCGTCTGGCGGCCGATGTGCACGGCAAGAATGCGCTCTGCGGGCTTGATGCCGAGGGCTTCGCATGTTTTGATAACCTGTTCCAATGGAGTCTCCATCTATTAAAAATTCCCCTTCCTACAACATCGGCATCGTCGGCGCCACCGGCGTGGTCGGTCAAGAGTTGTTGAAGCTGCTTTTTGCGCGTACCTTCCCGTGCGCGTCACTGCGGCTTTTTGCCTCGGCCCGGAGCGCGGGCAAAACCATCGGCGTGGCGGGCAAGAAGTACACCGTGGCCGAAGCGCGGCCGGAGATCTTTGACGACCTGGACATCGCGTTTTTCGCGGTGGACGGCAGCCTCGCCCGCGCGCTGGTGCCGCATGCGGTCAAGGCGGGTTGCCTGGTGCTCGACAAGAGCTCGGCCTTCCGCCTCCAGCCGGATGTGCCTCTGGTCGTTCCGGAGATCAATTTCCACGCGGTGCGCCAGCACAAGGGCATCATTGCGAGCCCGAACTGTTCGACCGCGGTCGCGCTGATGGGATTGTATCCGTTGCACCGCGCGTTCGGCTTGCGCCGGTATTTTGTCGCGACCTATCAGTCGGTTTCCGGCACGGGCGTCGAAGCGGTGGAGGAGCTCGACGCCCAGGTGCACGCCTATGCGCGCGGCGAACCGCTGACGCGGAAAGTGTATCCCTACCAGATCGCGTTCAACGTGATTCCGCAGGTCGATACCTTCAATCCCGACGGCTACACCGGCGAAGAGTCAAAGATGATGGCGGAAAGCCGCAAGATTCTCGAAATGCCCGAACTCAAGGTCTCGGCCACCTGTGTCCGCGTGCCCGTCGTGCGCGCGCATTCGGCGGCCGTCAATGCCGAGTTTGAGCGCCCCGTCAGCATGGCGGCGGCGCATTCCGCCATCGCGGCTTTTGACGGCGCGCAACTCGTCGACGAGCCGGCCAAGAGCCTTTATCCGACTCCGCTCGATTTCAGCGAAAAGGTGAAGTGCGGCGTGGGCCGGGTGCGCCTCGACAGCGCGCTCGACAACGGCTTGGCGTTCTGGGTCAGCGGCGACAATCTTTGGAAAGGCGCCGCGCTCAATTCGCTCCAGATCGCCGAGCGCATGCATCGAGAAGGTTTGCTGCACCCCAAGCATCCGGCCATGGCCGGTGCGTGAGGTCGTCAATTGATAATTGCTAACAAAATAGTGGGCGGTTCTATGGCCTCAAGCGTTCTGGTCAACCTTAAGCAAATCCATGAAGAAATTTTTCACCGTTATTTTCATCTTAGTCCAACTGTTGATGACAGGGTGTTTGAATAATTCCCAGCCGTCCTCTCGCCCACTTTTTACTCCAAAAACAGTTACCATGGTATCTGCTGGCAACCACGTAGAAAAGAATCTGACCCACGAGCACACGTTTGTCCGCAATGGCGGTGGCACGATACTTGGCGGAGCACGCATAACGCTCCTTTCTGGCGTATACGTTTTATCAGCTGCTGATGCGGAAGGTAACTATTGGCGTCATCGCGATCGTGGCATTGTGCGGAGCGGAAATTTGGGCATGGCTGACTGTGGAGGCGTATTTATTCCTAATGACGGCACAAAGCTTTGTGAAGTATGGATGGCGCCGCACAGTAACGATAGACTTGTCGGGCTTTTGGGACCCGCAGCTGTGGCTTTACCGACCTTGGATTCAAACACCACCGTAGTGTACGTTGGAGATATTCCAGAAGTTGACGCCACGGAAATTAGAAAAGATCTGGAACCCTGAAAAAAACGGAGAAAAGGGAGCAGGTCAAAATGACATTTACAAACGCCAGACAAAGGCCACTTCGTGAGGTGGTATTCCGCCGACTCCAGCCCATTTTGCCACTATCAAAAGCGTCCATGAAACCATTCATTCCCATCGTTTTCATCCTGATTCAACTGTTGGTGACAGGGTGCACGAATAATTCCCCGTCACCTTCGAATGCGCAGGCGGCCTCGCCGTCGGCTCCGTCCGTATCGCCTTCGGACTTTTTTACCAAGCTCAAGGAAAACAAAGCCGTCATCCAGCTCCCCAGCGGATTGTGCTACCAGGTCATCAAACCCGGCTCGGGTGCCCATCCGGCGCCCACCGATACGGTGAAAGTCAACTATACGGGCACCCTGGTCGACGGCACGGTCTTTGACCATTCGACCGAGCCGGTCGAATTTTCTCTCGATCAAGTCATTCCCGGTTGGACGGAAGGCCTGCAGTTGATCAACAAAGGCGGCCAGATTAAACTCTACATTCCGGCGAACCTCGCCTACGGCGATCAAGAGCAGTCGGGAATTCCGGCGGGCTCCACGCTGATTTTCGATATCGAGCTGATTGACATCACGCCAAGCGCCGCCCGTTGACTCTGGGGGCCAAATAAGGGTGCGTTGCTTGAGAAGCCACGGATGAACGCTAGTCGAAGCTTATTTTTTCTCCGCGGATAGCCGGTTGGCACGGATGAAGATGTCTCGCGAAGGTGACGAAGGGAGCGAAGATGAAAATAGTTGGGACGACCCTTCGTCTACTTCGTATCCTTCGCGAGAAAGCAATTCAGGATTATTCGCGTCGATTCACGGTTTCAAAAAGGAGAACCACCCGATCAGTCAGCGTTCACTATTCACGGTTGGTTGCTTCCTTTTTGGAGCTTAGCCTTTGGCGCTTTGCGGCAGGCCGGTCCGTTTTTGATACTTGTCCCTTGATACTTGCTAGCTGAGCCTTGATATTCTGCGGCAATGGACGCCTAGCTCAGTTGGTTAGAGCATCTCGTTTACACCGAGGGGGTCGGGGGTTCGAGTCCCTCGGCGTCCACCACTAATTAAACGTATAACAAATAAATACTTATACGTTTTATTTTTAGGCCAGATAAAAAGTTACAGCGTGAGTTACAGCAGGTGCAACGTTGTTTACCCTTGTTCGCCGCTGTGCGTGATTGGCGGTAAGCGTTGACGCGGGGTGCTGCGTGGCTACCGTTTTCTCCGTGGAAATCACCTTCCAAGTCGAGCCCTGTTCAGAAACCGGCGGCTACGTTGCCCGCTGGGACGATCCGCGTGGCGGTGGCATCACCACCCAGGGCGACACGCTGGCCGAGCTTCAGAGCATGGTTGCTGACGCCGTGGGCGGCTATTTCGATGCTGACCAAGCCCCGGCACAGGTCAGGCTCCATTTTGCGCAAGACCCGGTTGTTGCCGTGGCGTGAAAATTCCTCGCGATGTCAATGGCGCGGACGCGGTGCGTGCGCTGAACCGATTGGGGTTTGAGAAACGCCGGCAAACCGGCTCGCACGTCATTTTGCGCCGGGAATCGCGGACAGTCGTTGTGCCGATGCACAAGCCCATAAAACCCGGCACGCTGCGCGGGTTGATTGAGCAAGCCGGCGTGACACTGGAAACCTTCCGCGATGCGTTGTGATAGTTGCGTAA
>JBEKQH010000133.1:0-5601 GCA_049519915.1 Opitutaceae bacterium | reverse complement strand
TAATTGCGGTTAAGGAAGAACGGCGTGCGATTGGCATCGGTTGATGGCATCGCGATAGAGGTCTTCGCGAAAGAGCTGTCGGGGTAACGCCGAAGGGGTGGCGACGGCGGTGAGCAGACCGGCACCGATAAGCGCGGATTGCAGTTCGGTGGCCTTGGCGGCGGCGGGCACGTTGGCGTCTCCGCGGTGGAAAATGTGAAAATCAGGCGTGCTTTCGAGGCGGCCGTTGCCGCAGTCGAAGCGGCCGGTGAGCGTGGGTGCGATGACCCGGGCGGGCAGGTTGAGGTGGTCGGCTTCGGCTAAAAGTTGGGCGAGCGGTTCGCGGTGTTGAGGCTCATCGCACCAGGCGCAGGCCTCCGCCAGCGCAGCCACCAGAGCAGCGTGCTCGACGGGTCGCTGCTCGGCGAAGGCCTGCGTCACCATGAGCACTTTTTCGACATGGCCGGGTTGCTGGGCCGCGCTCCACGTCGGGCACCACCCGGCCCTTTCGCGCACGGCGAGCGTATTCCACGGCTCGCCGGCGCAATAGCCGTCGATGGTGCCGGCGACGAGATTGCGAAACATCTGCGCCGGCGGAACGACGACGATCCGCACGTCGTGATCGGGATCGAGACCGGCTCCGCGCAACCAATCGCGCAGGAGGAGGTGGTGCGAAGAAAACAAAAAGACCACGCCGAAGGTCAATGGTCGGTGGGCGGGCCGCGTGCGGACAATATCCCGCAGGCCGGCGGCATCGCGTAGGCCTGTGTCCCACAGCGACCGGGAGAGCGTGAGCGCATTGCCGTGGAGATTGAGCACGAGGGCCGTAAGCACGGGGCAGGGAGCGCAGCCGCAGCCGAGATGGGTGGCCCAGAGCATCGGCGCGGGCGCCTGCGCCGCATCGAGCTCCCCATAAATGATTTTTTCTCGGATGGTCGCCCAGCCGACTTCGCGATGGAGGTTCACCGGCAGACCGTGCTTGGCAAAGAAGCCGTGGCGGTGGGCCACCAGCAGCGGCGCGGCGTCGGTCAGAGGCAAAAATCCGATGCGCAGCGGGCGGGCGCGGGTTGCCACCGGTGCGGAGTTAAGAGATCGGGTCGGCATCGTCAGGTGCCCTCTCCCTAGCCGCCGATGTGCCAGCCGGTCCAACTGGCTCAATTAATGCTTCGCAAAGATTTCATCCAAAGAATGAATTTCGCTCATCCATGAAGCCAACCCTCGATAGCCGCCAGTTGCACGCCTTCGCCGCCCTGGCGCGTCGCGGGAGCTTTACGCTGGCGGCCAAAGATTTGTTTCTCACCCAATCGGCGGTCAGCCATGCGATCAAGGCGCTGGAGGACAACCTCGGCTGTCGCTTGGTGGACCGGGTAGGCAAGCGGGTGTTGCTCACGCAGGCGGGCGAACAGTTTTTGCGGCACACCGAAAAAATTCTCCGCGAGATGGAGGTGGCGCGCGACGGTCTCGACTCGCTTTCGAAGTGGGGCCACGGCCGCCTGCGTGTCGGCGCAAGCACGACGGCCTGCCAGCACATCCTGCCGACGGTGCTGCGCGAATTTCGGCAGAGCTTCCCGCGGTGCGTCATTAAAATCGAGCCGGGCGACCACAACCGCCAACTCGAGTTGTTGCGGGCCGGACAGATCGATCTCGCGCTCATCCTCGAACCTTCCGCGCCCACCCGGGACGAGTTCGTTTATGTGCCGTTGTTTTACGACGAACTTCGTTTCTTTGTCGCGCCGTTGCATCCGTGGGCCAAGCTCGGCCGCGCGCCGCGGGATCGCATCGAGAGCGAAACGCTTATTCTCTACGGCAAGACGAGCTATACCTTCCGCCTCATGAGCGATTATTTTCGCGAAGAAAAAATCCTGCTCAGCAATTTTATCGAACTGGGCAGCATGGAGGCCATCAAGGAGCTGGCAAAGATCGGTCTCGGGGTGGGCGTGCTGGCCGCGTGGATTGCGCGCGCCGAGCTGGAAAAAGGCTCGCTCGTGTCCGTGCCGCTTGGCCCGCGCAAATTGCGCCGGCGATGGAGCGTGGCTTATCTCCACGGCCGCCGACTGGCGCTGGCGGAGGAAACCTTTGTCGGTCTCTGCGAATCGGTCGTGGAAATGCTCGGCCTGAAAGACACCGGGGCGGCCGCGCAAAAGGGCGATCGATGGGCCCCGCCGGCTCGCGCGGCGAACTAAAGACTGACCGCCGAAGAGATCAAGCGCCGCTGACCGGAAACATCGTGCCGCCGCCGTGCCGGTGATTTCGGCGCCGGCGATTTGCGGCGCGGAAAGAGTAAACTTGGACGCGATGCTATCGCCGCGGCCGCACCGCGGAACGGAGGCTGCAGGCGGCGCTGAAAACCAGCGGGCCCCAGCGGATGAGCGAGCCGAGGCTTTTCCGACGGGAAAATAGCGTGCGCGTGAGAAGGAATCCGAGCGGCACGGCCGCGAGCTGCGCGAAGGGCGAGAGCTTCCGGCCAAAGGTTCGCACGCGATCAAGCCAATCCAGGGGCCGCGCGGCCCGGGCCGCGGCCTTTGCGCAGTGGGCGCGGCGGACGGCGATGTTCCGCTGTAACGCCGCCTTGCAATCGGCCAGCCGGGTTAGCTCTGGTTGCGGATACATGCGCGGTCTTTGCCGATCTCCTGGCGCGTGGCCGAGAAAGGGACCGGCTGGCGTGCGCGGTAGCGGCGGAAAGCGATGACAATCGCGATCAAAGCCCCGGCGTAAATGACCGTCAGGCCGCCGAGCAGGGCGAGGCGGGCGCTTTCCCAAAAGAAATAGACCAGGGTGAGGCTGGCGAAGGCGACCGCCATCATGCCGGTGAAGATGGCCGCGCTGATCCAGATAAAAGTCTGGATCAGGCGGAATTTTTCCTCCTGCAACTCGACCGAAAAGAGGTCGAGCCGGTCCTGCACCGTTCCCAGCAGGCTGTCGCCGAGGATCCGGAATGAACTGAAAAAACCCGCGGGGGCGGAGGGGTCCGTTGCCATGCGGAATCGGTTACTTGCTGCGGCGTCCCGCCAGCAACCCGATGAGGAGACCGACGCCGGCCGCGATAGCCAGCGATTGGTAGGGATTCGCGCGGATGCTCTCGTCGGTGTATTTGGCTCCGGCCAGGACCTTCTTCTTCGCTCCGGCGTAGGCATCGGTGAACCGATCCTGCACGGCGGTGCAGCGCGATCGCAAGGTGTCGAAAGCGTCGGTCGAATGTCCGTTCCCGGAGCCGGCGATCATCGCCTCGGCTTCGGTGACGAGCGTTTGCAGCTGGTCGAGAAGTTCTTTGGGCGTCTGGGCCGTGTCTTCGTTGTTATCTTTCATAATGATATAAAATAATGGGGCGATGGTTGAGATCGATCGGGACGGTCAAGCGTTCTTCCCGCGGAAAAATGAGGCGATGAAGAGCACGAGAAAAAACAGGAACAGCACCTTGGCGATCGTGGCGGCGGTGCCGGCGATGACGCCGAAGCCGAGGACGCCCGCGATCAGGGCGATAATGAGAAAAAGGACGGCGTAATTTAGCATGGGTGTGGAGGTTTAAGGGCGGAGAGCGGGCGGTTAGGATGATTTTGACCCGCGGAGCAATCCGCCCGCACCGATGGCGGCCGCCACGCCGCCGCCGATCAGCAGCCAGATGGTCTTATTGGTGGGTGAACTGGTGAAAAACCGGGAAAAATCGGAGCTGACCGAGTTCGAAGCATTGATTCCATAGGCGATGAGGGCGATTCCGCCGGCGAGCAGCGCGAGTGAGACGAGTTTGTTCATAAAGTTGAGCGTTGAGATTCGAGCGATTGATATTGCGAAGCTTCTTCTTCCTCGGTTTCGAGCTGGGCCCGAAGCATCCAGGCGGCTTTTTCGTTTAATCCAATGTTTGTTTTCATCGTGGGTTGGTTTTCTTGATTTTTATGGGCCGAGGGTGGCCCGGGCTATGATTGTGTCCGTCTGGACACGTGATGTCGGATGTGGTTCGTGACACCCGCCGGGGATGGCGTGACGACTACCGGTTGGCGCAGGGCCGGGTGGGCCGGCGGCGCCCGCCGGGTCACGACGTGCGAGCTGGAGGGCTGGACGGGACCGGCTTGAGCCTTCTCGCCGGCCGGACGGTCCTTAATTTTTGCAGGCAGGTTTCTAAAATCTGCAGGCCCAAGGCCCAGGGAGTCAGGAGGATGATCTTCAGATCGACCGGCAGGGACGCATGGCGCGCATAGTGGACATCCAGCCGGATCATCTCTTCGAAGGTCGTCCGGTTTTTGCCCGAGACCTGCCAGAGGCCGGTCAGGCCGGGCGTGGCGTCGAATCGCTCTCGCTGGGCCGGAAGGTAAAGTTCGAATTCACTCGGAAGGCAGGGACGGGGTCCGACCAAACTCATGTCACCGCAGAGGACGTTGATGAGTTGGGGAAGTTCGTCTAGCCCGGAAGCCCGCAGAATCCAGCCGCCGGGGATCAGCCGGCCGTCGCGCCGGCCGTCGAGTTTGGCCATCGGCGCGTTGGAATCCATCAGTTGTTTGAAATATTTTTGGTGAATCCCGGTGTCGGCGCCGACTTTCATGGTGCGGAACTTAAGGATCTTGAACCGACGACCCCGGAAACCGATGCGCTCCTGTCGGAAAAAAACCGGGCCTGGTGAAACCAGGCCGGTGAATACCGTCATCAGCAGAAGGCCGAGCCCAAGCACCGGCATCGCCAGCAGGCAGAAGGAAATATCGACGGTGCGTTTCCAGGCCGGCATCGCCTTGATGCCGGCCTTGGACGACGCTCGGGCAAAGGGAATGCAAATCGAGTTTAACATTTGATAAATCTGCCGCTGGGTGCGGATGAGGGGAGAGACTCAGCTCTTCACGGTCATGTCGTTGGTCACCGATTTGGTGCCGCGGACGTCTTGGGCCAGCTTGGTGACGAGGGATTTCTCGGCGTCGGAGCCGGCTTCGCCCGTGATGGCGACTACCCCATTCGTCGTGGTGACAGAGGTCTTGATGGCGCTGGTGGCCTTGTGGCTTAAGAGCGCGTATTTCACCTGGCTGGTGATAGAGGCGTCATCGATATTCTCGCTGATCGTCTCACCGGCGGTGGGCGGGTTGTTTACGACGATGTTGTTATTAACGGATTTTACCCAGGAGATTTCCTTGGCATAGACTTCGGTCAGCTCTTTCTGGGCCAGATTGTCGGCCGTGCCACCGAGCGTGACGACGCCATCTTTTACGTCGATCGATGTGTGCAGGGCGCTGACACTGGCTTTCACCAGGAGCGTGCCGCGGATCTTAAAAGCAATCCACGCATCGGAGTGCTCGGCGTAGGTGGGCTCGACCTTGATCTGGTTGTCCACGCTGAGCACGCCGGGAAGGTTTTCCACGGTGTCGGCGGCGAGATCCTTCTCTTGCTTGTCCTGGACGGTGCCGGTCAGCGTGACGACGCCGTCGTTCGATTGCACCTTCACGTGGTCTTCCAGGACGGTGCGGTAGTTATAGGAGGCCGTGGCGGCCTCCTCGATCTTCCGATCGGTATCAGACGACGCGAGCAGGGCGATTGGGCCGGCGATGAACAAGAACAAGGTGAACAGATTTTTGTTTTTCATAATCTTAGGCGCAGAGAATACGGGGCCGGGGTCTCGGCCGATATGGGGCGTTGACCTGCCGGTTC
>JBEKQH010000132.1:0-5624 GCA_049519915.1 Opitutaceae bacterium | reverse complement strand
CTTGCCCGTTGCCGGCGCACCTACCGTCGCGGAGTGGACGCGGACGGGCGCGCCCGACGACAGCCTGATTCTTACCGGAGACAAGTTTTCCAATAACCTGGACTTGAGTCAGGGGAAGGACACTCAATTTATTGTCTATGGGCAGACCACGGTCGGCGATGCGGTCGAGGCGGCGGCGTTGATTCAGCGACTCGATGGGCTCAAGGCCGCTCTTACCTTGCCCGCCGAACTACCGGCTTGGTCCACTTATTTGATCTGGCCGAAGAACGCCTTGGGTTACGGCTATCCTGTGGCCGTCAATCGGACGGACGCCTGGTGGATCGGCCCGGACAAAGCGGCGTCGGGCGAAACGGTTTCGGTGTATGGGCGCAACCTGTCGCATAGCGGCGGCACAACCCTCTCGTGGATCTATCTCAAGCCGGCCAAAGCGGCGGTCTACGGCCAGTGGATTATGGCCACGTCCGTCAATCCCTATCGCGTCGAGTTTACGGTTCCCGCTGCGCTGCCCAATGGCGACTATGAGGTCTGGATCCATAACGGACATGGCGGAAGCTATGGATGGAGCGGACCGCTTGCCCTCAACGTGACGGCTCCCTATGTCTGGGACAGCGGTTCCGGCTCCACCTTTAACGTCAATTCTCCCGCCACGTTTAATGTCAAGAGCTACGGTGCAAAAGGCAATGGCGTGGCGGACGATGCCGCCGCCATCCTCGCGGCCTGCCACGGCGCGACGGATTACGCTAACAAGCCGTTTCCGGGATCGCATCATGCCACGGTCTATTTCCCCGCGGGCGTTTATATGATGAGCCAGGGTATCTGTGTAAGCAGCGACGTTCGTTATATGGGCGACGGGAAAAATCTCACCATCCTGAGGTGCAATCCGGGGTTTCTTGCGCCGGCGAAGAAGTTAAAAAACGCTTCCGGTCATTTGGGCTTGGTTGTCGGCAATGGCGGCGTGCTTTCCAATATCGAAATCAGCGATCTGGCGCTCGAAGACAATAATGACTTTAATCCAGATATTCAGGCCAGCGGAAATCAGGATGCCCTGATATTCGGCCAGTGGAATAATTGCGACAATCTTCGCCTCGCCAATGTAGCTGTCACGGTAAGTACGCCCGGTTTGGAATGTGCCCGCCTTACCGCGACTACGCATCTTTCTATCACGGGTTGCACCTTTGTGGGAGGAGCGGTCTTCTTGTGGCAAGGCTCACAGCAGGCCATCGACGGCTGTAATTTCTACGAGTCCGACGATCAGGAGGAGGCGGTCCGCCCGTGGGGCATAAGCGATCTCAGCATCACCGGCTGCACGGCCCGGGATTATGACCCTTCGCCTCTGACCGGGCGGGGAGAGGGCCGATTTATTGCCGCCAACTCCATGTACGGCACGCAGAGCCATTGCTATATAGGCGACAACGCCACCATCGCCTTGGGGCCGCCTCCGGGCGACAACGCCGGGGAGAAAGTATTGTGCGAGGGAAATTACACCCAGTATTCGGACAAACCGAAAGCGGCGACGGCGACCGCGGTCGCCTTCAACGATTTAAAGACCAACGGCCTCGCCTCCGAGTTCACCGCCGCGATTAATAACAACACATTTATTAACCGCTGGACGGCAACGATCGTCAGCGGGAAAGGCCTCGGTCAATATCGGCTGATCACAAGCTATGATGGCGCCCAAACGATCACCGTAAATCCGGCCTGGAACGTAGCGCCAGATTCCACCAGCACCGTGATCGTTTCCAATGCAGCCGCCAAATGGGTGGTCTACCACAATGACCTTGAGGGGCAGCCGGACTACTACGATACATCCTATACCGCGATGACCGCGATCGAGCCGTATGGAGGTTGCTACGAATGGATCGGTGACAGCAATACGATAAAATATATGAACCGTGCGATGGATATTTGTGAACTTCAGCAGGATATCGGATCCTCGGGCAGCGAGATAGCCACGATCAACCCTTGCTACTTCAACTATTACGCAAACAATACAATCCAATCGTGCCATGCAGGAATTGGCGCCTCCAGCGTATGCCCGACTAACACGTCGGGCCAGGATATTGGAATTGGCTTCCTGGGGACGGTCTTACGGAACAATACCCTGTCCAATATAACGACGGTCGGCGCCTATGAAACCACCAATCCCGCCTCCCATCCCTCCACGGCACCGCCCGGCACGATGGATATGACTGTTTTTGAGCATAATTTTTTTATAAACGTGCCGACGGGCTTTGACTGCAATTTTGGCCGCGGGGTCTCTCCGATCAAAAACGCCGTATTGTACAAGAATACGTTTGATCTCGGCCCGGCGGCTTTTCCCGGTTCGATCGGAATCGACTTCGCGGCGACGACCCTGGACCCGGCCTTGCGGGAAAATACCTGGGCCGGCTTCGCCACGACCTCGGCCGGTCCCCAGCCCGGGCCGATCCTTGAGCTACCAGTTCGCAATTTCAACCTGCTCGGGACCACGAACGGCGGCGCCCAAGACGCCCTTATCGCCATTTGGAACTCCGGTTCCGCCCCGCTCGATTGGACGGCTGTTGCAAACTCCGCTTGGCTGACCGTTACGCCGGCCAGCGGAACGGTGGCGGATCAAAACTCGGCTTCTAGGGCGACGCTCAGTTGCAATCCGGCCAAGCTCGTGCCGGGCGTTTATACGGGTGTCATCACCGTTACCGGCGCCGCCCAAACGAAGAAATTAATGGTGACATTTACCGTTTCGCCACCGGTTCAACCGGGATCGATGCGTCCTTTCGCGGTTCCCAAACAATCTGAGCGCGGAAACGTGGAGGAGTCGACGCCCTAGCCTGGATCGATCACACGTCCTCGTGTGATCGATCCACCCGGTGGGCCGACCCTGTCGGGGCCAGCCGCGACCAAGTCGCTTGGCTGCGCTCGATCGGCGCAGCCAACGGATGCATCATCGGATGAAAAGGTGTGATGCATCCGGGCTAGAGCGCGGCCGATTTGACGGTCGAAGTTTTCCCTTTCAGCCTAGGTCGGGCGGAACGTTGGCGAGCGCTTCCTCGATCGTGCTGAGACCGAGTTTGACCTTGAGCAGGCTGTCCTGATGGAGCGTCTTCATGCCGCCGCGGATCGCGATGCGCTTGAGTTCGGCCGTTTCGGCCTTGGCGTTGATCGCGGCGGTCAGCTCTTCGCTATTGACCATGAGCTCGTGGATGCCGACCCGGCTTTTGTAACCGGTGCCGCCGCAGGCGGGGCAGCCCTGCGGATGGGCCTTGAAAATTTCGCCGCTCCAGCCGAGCGCTTTTTCCAGCAGTTCTTTTTCTCGGCCTTCCGCCGGGCCGGCCACCCTGCAGTTTTTGCAGACGCGGCGCATGAGGCGCTGCGCGCAGACGGCGACCAGCGAGGCCGAAATCATGAAGGGCTCGATTTCCATCTCGGTCAGCCGGGCCACCGTGCTGGGCGCGTCGTTGGTGTGGAGGGTCGAAACGAGCAGATGGCCGGTGAGCGCCGCCTCGATGGCGATCTCGGCTGTCTCCTGGTCGCGGATTTCGCCGACGAGAATAACATCGGGATCCATCCGCAGGAAGCAGCGCAGGGCGCGGGCAAAGGTGAGGCCGATCACCCGGTTCATTTGCATCTGATTGATGCCGGCCAGGGTGTATTCGATCGGATCCTCGGCGGTCTGGATGTTGACGTCGGGCGCGTTGATCTCGCTCAGGGCGGAATAGAGCGTCATCGATTTGCCCGATCCGGTGGGCCCGCAGTGCAGGATCATGCCATAGGGCTGGCGGATGCAGTCGCGGTACTTGGCGAGGTTCTCTTCGGAGAAGCCAAGGGCGGTGAGCGGCAGTGTCGACTTCTGCTTGTCGAGGATGCGCATGACGACCTTCTCGCCGAAGTTCATCGGCCCGGTGGCGACGCGCAGGTCCACGTCGATGTTCTTTTTGGTATATTTTTTAAAGACGATGCGGCCGTCCTGGGGCATCCGGCGTTCGGCGATGTCGAGGTTGCACATGATCTTCAACCGGGTGACGAGGGAGCTGGCGGCCTGCTTGGGGAGGCGGAGTTTGGCCTGGCAGACGCCGTCGATGCGGTAACGCACGAGGAGGTCTTTCTCCTGCGGCTCGATATGGATATCGGACGCGCCGGCAATATAGGCGTCCTCGATGATCCGGTTGGCCAGTTGGATGATCGGCGCGGAGTCCTCGTCTTCGAGTTCGCCCACGGCGGCGTCGCCGCCGCCTTCGGCGTAGGCGGTGGAAATGCTTTCGGCCACCTTGTCGATATCGACGTCGCCGGAGGTCAGCCCTTGGGCGTCTTTGAAGAATTTCTTGATCAGCTGCTCGATCAGCGTGGCCGGGGCGACGAGCACCTCCTCGATCGCAAAATCGGTGGCCTGCTGGAAGGCGTCGCGTTTGGCGTAATCGAGCGGGTTCGTCATTAGCACGGACAGGTTTCCGTCCTCGAGCTTTTTGACGGGAAAAATGCCCTCGCGCCGGATGATGGCCTCGCCGACCACCTCGACCAGCTTCTCGTCGGTCGCAATCTCCTCGATTTTGGTCACGAGGGGAAGGTCGGTGAAGCGGGCGACAAATTTTGCCGTATCTTCGGCGCTGAGCTGGAATTTCGGATCCAGCATGCGCTGGATGAGCGTGGCCGAATACTCGGCGACTTCCTGGAGGAGCGCAAGGTCGCGCGCAGTGAACTCGCGGCCGGCGGCGGAAGGCTCCTTGTTCAGTACTTGGATGGCCCCGATGACGACGTTGGTTTTGAGCGGGACGGTGACCATCGAACGCACCTCGAAGCCGGTGGTCTTGGCCAGCGAAAGGAGGAAGGCGGCCTCGGGCCCTTTTTGGTTGAAGAAAAGCGGCTGGCCGGAAGCGATCACTTTGCCCGCATGACCGGTGCCCAGCGGGAGTTTGGTGCCGAGGAGCTTCTCGCCGAGTTCCTGAAAATATTCGGCATCTTTCGCCCGGGCCGACCAGAGGGTGGGCGAGTAGTAAATATGCCGGAACACGATCTCGTTGCCCTCGACGAGATAGAGCGTCATGGACTGGGCCTGCAGCGCCTCGACGACCTTGGACGCGGTGAGTTCGACGACCGAGTCGATGTCCTCGCGGCTGGGCGCCGGTTTGGAGATGATCTTGATCAGAAGCGAACGGCGGAGCGTGTTCGCGAGGGCGGAGAGGGCCATGAGCGGAAACCGCCGAAGGCGGAGGTTGCTTGGAAATGCCATTGCGCATCGCCGGCCGCAATGAGAATTACGTGGCGCGGCCGCCACCGGCTGCGACCATGTTTTCCTGGCTTAAGGCATTTTTGACCCTCGGCGGCGCCCCGGTTTCGGCCGGCGCCGCCGGGGAGCGCACCGCGGCCGAGTTTCTCCGGCGCGAATGTGGTTTCTCGGTGGTGGCGCGCAACTGGCGCAGCCCGCGCGACCGGCGCGACGAACTTGACTTGGTCTGCCGCGACGGCGAGGTGCTGGTTTTTGTCGAAGTGAAGACACGAGCGGATACCGCGCGCGTCCCGGGCTACTCGGCGATCGATGCGCGGAAGAAGCGAGCCCTGCGCCGGGCGTGCTCGGCCTACCTTCGCGCCCTGGGTCGGGCTCGACCGCTGACCTTCCGGTTCGACGTGGTCGAGCTCTCCACCCACTCGGA
>JBEKQH010000131.1:0-5639 GCA_049519915.1 Opitutaceae bacterium | reverse complement strand
CCGCGCTCGTAATAAAAAAATGGGTTCGAATAACGGAACCTATCTCCGTGTTTATCCGTGCAATCCGTGGTTGAAATTCCTTCCCGCTGATTTTATTTCGCGCCGGTGAGCATGTCCTGCATCAGCGCAAGCGAGGTGGCTTCGGTAATGTCGCGGACATCGTAGCGTTGGGCCAGACGGGCGGCCTGCGGATCCTTGCCGAGGATGTCAGCCGACGTCGCTTGACCGACGATGGAAGCGTCCTTCAGCCGGATGGCGGTTGCCTGGATGTCAGGCACCGTCACCACCTCGGCTCCGGAAATATTGGCCACCGTGATGTCACGGCTCGAAACAAGGACTTCGACGGCGATATCGGCGACCTCGGCGAGCGCGTCGCGGTCCTTGCGCGCCTGGTCGCCGCCGACGGCAGCGGAGGGATCGAACGGTTTGTCGGCGAGAAGCGAGGCCGCCACCTTTTGGTCAGCCAAGCGGCAACCGGCGGCGCGAAAAGGCCGGCCAAAGAGGCGCTCGACATCGCGCACGGTCTGGCGGTCGGTCAGCGTGGGGGCGCCGGCGTCTTTGGCCTCATACGTATTCTGTGCGGTCATTTTCTCGTTTTGAGTCGACGCGGTCGGCCCGTTCGCCGTTTCGGAGCGCTCGGTCTCTGTCTGCTCGGTCCGTTGGGTCAGCTGGAGGCCAGAATTGACGTCGACGAGCTCGCGATTGACGTAAAAAACAAAGCGGGGGCTTCCGGATTGGGCAAAGGCTGTGCGGAACCGATCGATCAGCGCTTTGGCCGCCGCGGGCGTGACGAGCGGAGCCAGGTTGCCGCCGTAAAGCCGCTGATTATCGGGCGTGGATGGGGCGGCCGGAGGCGGCGCCGACGGCACGATGGGCACAGGTGGTTCGGGCGGTTGATCCGCCAAGGCGAACGCGGCCGGCAAAAGACTGAGCGCACAAAGAAACAGGACGTTGATTTTCATGGAAGGAAGAAAACGTTTGGGTGACAGGCGGGGGACAACGTGAGGGCCGACCCCGGGAAAACTTAGCCTCATCGGATGGAAAATTGTGATGCATCCGGGTCAGCGCGCCTGGCGAACCCGAATGGTAAAGTTTTTGGCCAGGGTATTCATCGCGGTGAAAGGCACGGTCTCGGTGGAGTTTTCCGCAAGAATCAGATTTTCCCATGGCGTCTCATCGCCGGTAGAAAACCCGTTCGCGTCCTTGAATACGCATTGGATTTGAACCTGGATGCGGCGGTCTTCGCGATTTTTCACCAACGCAACGACGTTGAGACGCCCATCGGGCAATAGGCGCGGCTCGAGTCCGGTGCAGGTGACAGAGACCTGCGTGGGCTCGTCGAGCAGAACGAACTGATTCGTGTTCTCGATCGTATATTTGGTCGTGTCCTGCGGCGCATAAGGGCCCGGGGTGGAACAGCCGGCGAGGAGCGCAAGCGTTGCGGCGGTGGCGAGGGCTGGGAATACGGTTTTCATGGGTGTCGGGTCAACGGGTGGGACTGCGGATTAATGGGGGAGTTCACTCAAAAAGACGACGGTGTTGGCCGTGGGATCCGGAGGAACGGTGATGGTGAGCTGGCGGGTGAGCTCGGACGCGACGTCGCCGTCTTTCGTAAGAAATTCGACTTGGGCGGTGTGGTCTCCCGGGCTGAGCTTGAGCGAGGCGAAACTAAGGTACTGCGGCAGGTTGTCCCAGGCGCGCACATCAGCCCGGGGTGTGGTGGCGGACGAAGCAATTTTGCTGAGGAGCCCGAACGCCGCCAGGCCAATCGCGGCATTTTCACTATCGCGGGACCCGTTGGCGGCGGCCACAGCGGCCCCGACGAGGGCGACGTCGCCGACCGTATCGGTGGTCCGTTTGAAAACCGCCTTGTTGCCGAGAATATGGTCCATGACCCGGCCGCCGCGTGTTGTGGCTTGGAAATTCAGATCGTCAAAAGGCGGCAAGAGGAGGGTGCGGCCATCGACCATCAACCGGGCGGAATGAATCCTCGAGTCCTCGGTAAAGAACCGAAGCTCTTCGCCATATTCGCCGCCCGCATATTTGACCGGGCCATGCCCGTATTCGGCGAAGATGAAAACGTTGGCGCTCTTGTTGTAGGGCGGCAGGGGCCGTTTGCTCAGGGCCTCGGCCCGCGACAACGATTCGGCGTCGTCTTCGCCCATCCGGGCCGAGGCCAATCCGTCAAGATAGTCGAGCAGCACGAAGGTGCTTTGATACTGATGGTTCTCCACATCGCTGCCCAAAATCTGCCCGGTGCGGTAACAAGCGCGGGCGTTGTCGGGCTCGCCATCGCGCCAATAAAGAATGGCGCGATAATAGTAATCCATGATCCGCTCGTAGGGTTCGCCGATGAAAGTTTTCGTGTCCTCGGGATGAAAAAGCCCGCGCGCCCTGGCCGCATCGGCCGTATTGTTGATAAGGCCGCCGCCTTTCAGGATCGCGTCGTCGAGCTTGGCTTTGGCGGTGTCGAAATCGCCAAGGCGCAGAGCGCTGGCGGCAATTCGATCGTCCCACACGACACGGTCCTTGGGCGGCGCAGCCGCCAACTCGGCATTGCCATCGACGATCGGGTCGCCGGTGTAGGCGATGGCGGAATGCGGCGCCACCGAGTCCATACAACCGGTCAATAGTTCGCCCGTGGCCAGCATCAGCAATGCGGTCGCACCGCACCGCAAAACATGCAACGCCGGTGGTCCATGTCTTGTTGGAGCCATAAGCGGGAGCGCAGAGTCGCGCGGCGTCATCAGCGGTAAGCCGCGTCTTCGAGGCCTTGTTTTTTGATTTCAGCCGAGTCTTCCCAGACAATCTCGCTCGTCCGTGCGCTGATGAGCTGAAAACTGTAGAGAATATAATCGCTCGTGCCGGCCGAGGTCTGGGTGGTCAGGCCCTCGAGCTTGCCGGTGAGGAAATAGTCCGCGCCTTTAAATTCGACCGGATTAGGATCATAGCTCGACGTCACCTGCCCCGACTGTTTCAGCTCGCGCTCGTGTTCCAGCGCCTGCATGCGGTTGCGCGCCAGGAAGACGACTTTGCCGGTGGCCTTCGAATTGAGCAAAATGCGGATGCGATCGGAGAAGAGATCCTTGTTGATCGGGAAACGGGTGGCATTTTCGACCGGGTCGATAACGATGCGCGGCGGCGTGGTGGCGCCGGCAATGGCAGGCGTGCTGAGGATGCTGCGCGCCATCTTGTCGGTGATGGCCACGAGATCCTGCGACTCCACGCCGGTACCGGCGACAAAGCCTTGCTCGTCGGAATTCATTTGGGTGACGGGGACGCCCGAAGGGTTCTGCACGCCTTGGCTGGCGCAGCCGGCGAAGAAAGCCGCGCCGGAGGCGACGGTGGAAACGACAATCAAACGGTAGGTGGTGTTCATGATACGGAGAAATTTGGGCGGATCCGGCGGTTAATTCGCGCGGATCGACGGTGGCCCGCCTCGCTAGTTGCGGCCAAACAGGCTGTTCGCGCCACTCATCGGCGAAGCCGGAGCAGTCATGGCCGGGGCCGCTGGCGGCGGCGGGCTCGCCGGCGCGGGAGGCGGAGGGACAGCGGCGGAAACCACGACCGGAGGCGCGACCACCGGGCGTTCGCGGACCGCCTGGTCGGCAATCGAGCCGAGGATCAGACCCGAAGCGGCGCCAATCAGGACACCCCGGCCGGTCTGATGATGATTATTATAGCCGATTATACCTCCCGCCAGCCCGCCGAGCAGCGCGCCCGAAACGGCGTAATTGGACTGCGAATAACCGTAATTGTCATCAGGGTAATCCGAATAGTAGCAAGCGGGAGCCTGGCGATAGACGTAGTAGCCCGGCATGGGTGCTTGAGTCGCCTGGTATGAATTGTAATTTGCCTGGTCGGCGATCGAACCGAGAATCAGGCCGGAGGCAGCGCCAAGGGCAATGCCGCGGCCGGTCTGGTTGTGATCGTTATGGCCGATAATACCGCCCGCAATGCCGCCGAGTAAGACGCCCGTGGACGCATTGGGGCCAAAAATCTGGGCACGACCAGCCGTTGCAGCCAACAGGCTGAGCACGAGGCAGATAGGTGTTTTCATCGCTGGAGCAGTTTCTACCGTGACGATATGAGACCGGCCCAAAATCGCAAGGTTTCACTGAATCGACGTTGTGGCCCCGACTATGCACCGGTCTTGGCCGTGGCTAATTAGGGACATGGCTATTAGGGACAGGCCAAAAAAATCCTGGGCGAAATCCCAAACGCCAAAGGTTGGAGAACCGACGTTGCGGCTTGGCGCGCGAGACCGAAGCCGCCATCCTTCCGGCATGCCCCGTTTTGTTCTGGCCCTGGACCAAGGCACCACGTCGTCGCGTGCCATCGTTTTTGACCAGAGTGGCCAACCGCGCGCGCAAGCCCAGCAGGAATTTACGCAACATTTTCCCCAACCCGGATGGGTTGAGCATGACCCGCGCGATTTGTGGAACTCCGTTCGCCGGACGGCCACCCTGGCCCTGAGCCGGGCCGGCCTTACCCGCCATGACACGGCCGCCATCGGCCTCACCAACCAGCGCGAGACAACCTTGCTTTGGGAGCGCTCCACGGGCCGCCCACTCGCGCCCGCCATCGTCTGGCAGGACCGCCGGACAGCGTCGCTTTGCGCTCAATTGAAACGAGAGAAACGTGAGCCGATTTTCCGCACCCGGACCGGCCTGGTGCTCGACCCCTATTTCAGCGGCACCAAGCTTACCTGGCTTCTCGACCACATCCGCGGCGCGAGGCGACGTGCGGAGCGCGGAGAGCTCGCCTTTGGCACGGTGGACACCTGGCTTCTCTGGCAGTTGACCGGCGGCCGCGTGCATGCGACGGATGTGTCGAATGCCTCACGCACCCTCTTGCTTAACCTTCACACCGGCGAGTGGGACGACCGCCTGTTGAAATTTCTGCGCATTCCCCGCTCCGTCTTGCCGGACATTCGCGCGAGCAGCGAGATTTACGGCGAAGTGGAAACCATCGCCGCGCTGCGCGGCGTGCCGATTGCCGGGGTCGCCGGCGATCAGCAGGCGGCGCTGTTTGGCCAGACGTGCTTCCGGCCCGGTCTCGCCAAGAACACGTACGGCACCGGCTGCTTTCTCCTTTTGCACACGGGTAAAAAACCCATCGTTTCGCGCCACCAACTGCTGACCACGATCGCGTGGCGCCTCGGCGCGCATGGCCCGCTCGAATACGCGCTGGAAGGCAGCGTTTTCATCGGCGGCGCCGTAGTGCAATGGTTGCGCGACAGCCTCGGCCTCATCGAAAAATCCGCGGACATCGAAAAACTGGCTTGCCGCGTGCCGGACAATGGCGGCGTCTATCTGGTGCCCGCCTTCGCGGGCCTGGGTGCGCCGCACTGGGACGCCTCCGCGCGCGGCGCCATCGTCGGTCTCACCCGTGGCACGACCGCCGCCCACCTGGCCCGTGCCGCCTTGGAAAGTATCGCCTGCCAAAGCGCCGACCTCCTTGCGGCCATGGAAGCCGACGCCGGCATGCGGCTGCGCGAGCTTCGCGTAGACGGCGGCGCCGCCGTAAACGACACCCTCATGCAGTTTCAGAGCGATTTTCTGCGCGTGCCCGTCGTCCGCCCGCGCACAACGGAAACCACTGCGCTCGGCGCCGCCTATCTCGCCGGACTGGCCGTC
>JBEKQH010000130.1:0-5645 GCA_049519915.1 Opitutaceae bacterium | reverse complement strand
CGCCCACTCTTTAAGCGTCGTCCGAAGCGACTCGACCATTTTTTCCTGGGTGAAAGGCTTCTTCAGCACCGTATGCACCTCCATCTTTTCGAGCTCGTTGGCTTCCTCCTCGTCCATGCTTCCACTCATGACGATGAGGCCGGCCTCGGGCAACATGCGTTTGATCGTGCGGACGAAGGTGAGGCCGTCCAGGTGGGCCATTCGCAAATCGCAAAATATCGCGCGAAGATCGGCCCGCCTCTCTGCCGCTTGAATAAGGGCCTCTGTGCCGTCGGCCGCCGTGACCACCTGAAAGTTCAGGGTCGTCAGCACCGTGCGGGCGGCCTGACGCACGGCCGCGTCGTCATCCAGGACCAGGATCAGCTCCCCGTGGCCGCGAAACTCCGGGTCGATTTTGGCTTCCGGGGCCGTCTCCGCCGGATCGCGGTTGGCCGCCGGCAGATAGACGCTGAAGGTCGAGCCGCGGCCCGGCTTCGAATCGACGCGGACAAAGCCTTCGTGGCTCTTCACGATCCCGACGACGGTGGAGAGACCCAAGCCGGTGCCTTTATTCGGGCCTTTGGTGGTAAAGAACGGTTCGAAAATGCGCTCTAAAATCTCCGGTGGGATGCCGGTGCCGGTGTCGCTGACGTGCCAAACGACGTAGGGGCCGGCTTTGGCCTCGGGGAAAGCGCCGGCCGCCGCGGCGTCGAACGCGACGGTTTCGGCCTGCAGCGTCAACGTGCCGCCATTAGGCATGGCGTCACGCGCGTTGACGCACAGGTTGAGCAGCACCTGGTGGAGCTGAGTGGCATCGCCGAGAATCGGCTGGAGCGCCTGCGCGCAGGTGGCCTTGAGCTGGATATTCTTGGGAAATGTCCCGGTGACGATCTTCTCCATTTCCTTCAGCAAATGCCGTGGGTCGACAAACAGGCGCGCGCCTTCGGAGCCTTTGGCGAAGGTCAACAACTGCTGCACCATATCCGCGCCGCGCTTGGCGCTCGCTTCCACTTCGTCGATCATCTCCGTGTTGTCGGGATATTTCATTCTCATCAAGGCCGTGACCATCATGATGGGCGCGAGGGTGTTGTTAAGGTCATGGGCGATGCCGCCGGCGAGCGTGCCGATGCTTTCCAGCCGCTGGGCGCGCAGCAGCTGTTGCTCGGCTTTTCGTCGCTGGGTGATATCGTGCAGCACCACGACCGCGCCGATCGTTTGGCCGTCCGGGCCGCGCAAGGCGTCGCCGCTGGCGAGAAGCAAACGAGGTTCCGATCCTTTTCGCACGATGCAAAGCTCGGCATCGCGCAACCGTTCGCCCCGGAGTGCGCGCAAGGTGGGCAAGGATTGGGTGGGCAATGGCGTGACGCCATCCCCTTCGTAAAGATCGAGGAGATGGGACCGCTCGTCGGGAAGGATCTCGAGCAGGTCGGTTCCGTGCCATTCGCGGGCAACCTTGTTGAAAAAATTCAGCTTCCCGGCGGCGTCGCAGGCCACCACGCCCTCCGACAGATTGTCCAACATCTGGTGCAAGAATCCCTGTTGTTTCCGCAATTCGACGGTCCGCTCTTTCAAGACCTCGGCCAGCTTGTGATTGAAGCGCCGCAACTCCAGTTGCGACACCACTTGGCGGCCAAGAGCTTCCATGGCGGTGCGCTGTTCGGGGGTCAGCTTTCGCGGCACCTTGTCGATGACGCAAAGCGTGCCGACCTTGAAGCCCTCCGGCGTGGTCAACGGGGCCCCGGCGTAGAAACGGATCTTCGGATCGTTGGCGACAAGAGGATTGTCGAAAAAGCGCGCGTCTTCGAGCGCGTTCGGAACTTCGAACAGGGCGTTCCCTTGGATGGCGTGCGCGCAAAACGCCACATCGCGCGGTGTTTCGTCGACCGCCACGCCCACCTTGCTCTTGAACCACTGCCGGTTCGAATCGACGAGCGAGATCAAGGCGACGGGCGTGGCGCAAATTCCCGAGGCCAGCCGGGCGATGTCGTCAAATTCGGCCTCCGTGGGTGTGTCGAGGACGTCGTAATTCCGCAGCGCGGCCAAGCGTTCGGCTTCATTCGGCGGGAGAGGGGCGGTTTGCATCGACGACACGCGCTTTCGGGCAAGAGGGGCTGGCCCCGATCAAATCCACCGGCTGCGATTAACACTCGTTTATCCACGAATCGACTCGAATGGGTATGATCGCCGGCGATTGGGTGATCTGGGAAAATTTGTGGGCGTTCTCAAACGAAAGAATATAGAGCGCGGACTGCCGCCCTTGGACTTTAAAGATCAGGGTCAAATCGTCGCCATACGTCGTCTCCTCCTTGTTCGCGGGCGGAACATGGCGTAGGGAGACGGATTCAAAGAAGCAGCGTTCTCCGGCCCCCGCTTTCTTCAATGCGGCTTCCGGATTCCGGCGGCGCCGCTGCCTTTTCGGCCGCGCGCCTTGGGCGGGAGTCTTTCCCCAAGGCACCGCCGACAGGCAGAGGGTGCAGAGATCGATCCAGAGTTTCATATAATAGAAGGCCGCTTTATTGCCCGTCGCGGTTTTTCTCTTCGCGGGTGGGACGAGGAGAAAAGCAAGCAACCGCCTTGATTACAAGAAGATGCTGGTGGGGATGTTGCCCTTCTTACGCTGAGTATAGTTGCCCCCCTGTATTGATGATCGTTGGCAAATGGCGGGCGTTATAAATCGTCCTATATTGAAGTCCGATTGCGATTATCTAGACCATCATTCCTGGGTAAGCCGCCGGAACCGGACGATCAGCTTTTGCAGGCGATACAGTTTCTCCCGTTGTTGATCCGTGAGCAGTTCGCGGAACTGCCGATGCCCCCTCTGCCGGGTCGCGCGGATCTGGGCGAGCTTCTGGTCGGGTGTGAGGGCGGGATTGTCCGAAATCGCTTTGACCGCGGCGGCCGTTTGCCGGTGGATCGCTCGGGCCTGGATCTTTTGGTCGGGCGTGAGGTGCAAGCTGCGCAAGACCCGGGCTTGCCAGGCGTGGTGGAAAGATTTGGGCCCATGCGGGGAGGTCGCGGCGGGCGTGGTTGGGACCGAAGGAGCGGGGGAGGGAACCGATGCGGCCGAAGGCTGGGCCGGAGCGGAGGGCAAGGCGACGAACCCCGCCAGTGTGGCGAGTAGCAAAAATTTGGTGATTTTCATTTTAGAGAGGACCAAGCCGGAACACCCGACCCAGTCGAAGAACAAGACGTTGCGCCATCCCGGGCCGTTACGTCTGTTTTTCCGCAACCTTGAACCTTGAACTTTGGACCGCGGCCATGCGACGCTGACGGCCGAACGATGAGTGCGGATC
Source organism: Opitutaceae bacterium (assembly GCA_049519915.1). Lineage (GTDB taxonomy): Bacteria > Verrucomicrobiota > Verrucomicrobiia > Opitutales > Opitutaceae > DASRHD01. Next base: position 2,373 of record JBEKQH010000130.1, on the reverse strand, counting down.
AGCAGCAGAATCTGTTGGGCTTGTTTTCCCCGGCGTCAGGCGAAACTCCGGTGTCGCCTGCGGGGACGCCCTGTGCACCTGAAGGGGTCGTTTTCCAGCGCAGCCCGCGCGCGCACCAGTATCGTCTAGCGTTGCAGCGCGACGGCACCGCTGTGGCGACGATCCCCGTCCGCGGTTCGGAGCGCGAGGCGCAACGTTTTGTCGAACGCCACCGCGACTGGCTCGCACGCGCCCGCGAACGCGAAGCCCGCCGTCCCCGCAGCGCCGGTGTATGGACGCTTGGCACGCACGTGCTTTGGCGCGGCGAGTTGGCGGAGATCCGAAAGGAGGCGGCCGGCGAACGTCCGCACGTGTGCCTGGGCGCGGATCGGTTTCGCGTGCCGGGGTTCGAGGGCGACCTGCGAGCTGTGCTGGAGTCCCATTTTGTTCGGCGGGCGAAGATCGAATTGCCCGCGCGCGCATGGCAACTGGCGGCGCTGACGGGTGTAGACGTCCGGCACGTGACCGTGCGCAACCAGCGTTCGCGCTGGGGCTCGTGCTCGGCCAGCGGGACGATTTCGCTCAATTGGCGCCTGGTGCAGATCCCGGATAGCGTGCGCGATTACATCATTTACCACGAACTGGTTCATCTGCGGTATGAGATGAATCACAGCGGCCGTTTTTGGACGCGGGTGGCGGAGGTGTGCCCATGGTGGCAGGAGTCCGAGCAATGGCTCAAACGCAACGGCAGTCTGTTGGGATTGTAGTCGTAGGGCCGAGGCCCGAGGACGGCGGTCGAGGGTTGAGCGTCAAAAGCTGAGAGCACGGAAGACAGACGGCTAAAGGCCACCTACGCCAATTACGGTTCGAATGCTGATTTCCTGGGTAGGGCGGATTATCCGTAATCCGCCGTCTGTCATTCCGAGGGAAACGAGAAATCTCAGGTCACGCCTTCGTTCGCACGGTTTCCAGCTCCTCCCATCGGGCGAGGGCGGCGGCATGCTGGCGATCTAGTTCGTCGATGCGGGCTTTGGCTTGGGCTGCCGCGGTGCGATCGCGATGGTAGAATACGGGGTCGGCCAGTTTTGCGCCGAGTTCGGCTTGCTCCGCTTCGAGCGCGTCGATCTGCGCGGGCAATGCGTCGAGTTCGCGTTGCTCCTTGTGGGTGAGTTTGCGCACGGGCTTGGGTCGGGGCGCCGGGACGGCCGGTTCATCGGCGGTCGCGCGGGCGCGGGCGGCGGCTTGGGCGACGGCGATCTTTTCCTTTTCGTGCACCCAGTCCGAGTAGCCGCCCACGTAGTCGCCAATGGCGCCGTCGCCTTCAAAGACCAGCGTGCTGGTGACGACGTTGTCCAGAAAATCGCGGTCGTGGCTGACGACCAGGAGCGTGCCTTGGTATTCGACGAGCAGGTCTTCCAAAAGATCGAGCGTCTCGGCGTCGAGGTCGTTGGTGGGTTCGTCCATCACGAGGACGTTGGCCGGTTTCGTGAACAGGCGGGCGAGGAGCAAACGGTTGCGTTCGCCGCCGGAAAGAACGCGCGCGGGGGTGCGGGCGCGGTCGGCGGTGAAAAGAAAATCCTGAAGGTAGCTGATGACGTGGCGGGTGCGGCCCTCGACGGTGACGGTCTCATTGCCGGCGGCGATGTTGTCGGCCACCGTTTTTGCATCGTCGATCTGCGCGCGCATCTGGTCGAAGTAGATAACCTCGAGCTGGGTACCGTGCCGAATTTCGCCCGCGGTCGGCGCGATCTGGCCGAGCAGCAGCTTGATCAGCGTAGACTTGCCCGCGCCGTTGGGCCCGATGATGCCGATCTTGTCGCCGCGGGTGAGCGTGGTGGTAAAATTGCGGACGAGCAGGCGGCCGTTTGGGTAGGCGAACGACATGGCTTCAACGTCGATGACTTTCACCCCCGAGCGTTCGGCCTCGGCGAGGCGCAGCGTGACGTTGCCGGTGCGCTCGCGGCGGGCGGCCCGTTCGGCGCGCATCTTCATGAGGGCATGGATTCGACCCCGGGAGCGCGAGCGTTGGGCGCGCACGCCTTTGCGAATCCACACTTCTTCCTGCGCGAGCTTCTTGTCGAAGGCGGCCTGCTGTTTTTCCTCGGCGGCGGCGACTTCCTCCTTGCGTACCAGATAGGTGTCGTAGTCGCAGGCCCAACTGGCGAGGCGCCCGCGGTCGAGCTCGACGATGCGCGTGGCCAGCTTGCGCAGGAAGGCGCGGTCGTGCGTGACAAAAAAGAGGGTGATTTTTTCCGTAAGCAGAAATTGCTCCAGCCAGAGAATCGACTCCAGATCGAGATGGTTGGTCGGCTCGTCGAGCAGCAGCAGGTCGGGCTGGCCGGCGAGGGCGTGGCCTAGGAGGGTGCGTCGCTTCAATCCGCCCGAAAGCTCCGC
>JBEKQH010000129.1:0-5649 GCA_049519915.1 Opitutaceae bacterium | reverse complement strand
GAGGTTAAGCTCGACGAACTGCCCCAGCCGCCGGACACCGACGCGCTCTCGCCGGAAAAAATCGCGGCCCTTATCGAATGGCTCAAAAAAACCCTGGGCGAACGCGTGGCCGAGGTGCGCGCGAGCGACCGCTTGGTCGATTCGCCGGCGGCGGCCCTCAACGACGACAAACTCATGTCGCCGCAATTGCGCCGCATGATGAGAGCGATGAACAAAGAGGGCGCCGACACCCCGCCGCGCGTGGAGTTGGCGATTAACCCACGTCACGCCGTGATCAAACGTCTGGCGTCGGCTCGCGAAGCCACTCCCGAAAGGGCTGCGCTCGTGGCCGAACAGTTACTCGATAATTCCCTGCTCGCGGCCGGCCTTCTCGATGATCCGACGAAAATGGTCACCCGCCTTTATAAGATCCTGGAAAGCGCACCGTGAGAGAAACCTGGGGCGAGTAGACATGCCCTAAGTGTGCCGGTTAGAGAAGACGGCACGGTCGTGGACCGGCCGCCGATTGCATAGACGGCTGCAATAAGCGCATGCGATCTGAGGCGATGTGCGAGAATCCATGGCAAAGGCCCGACATGGCTCTTTCGGGCGCTCCATGGTATTTCAAATAGCTGGCGTTATTTTTATAGGAGGCGGCAAAACGACGCTTAATAACCGGGCAATTTACCCTAATAAAAATAAGTCAATAATTTACATATAGTCAGGCTATTTTTGTAAATAACAGCATTAATTAAAGACAAATTTGATGCAATATGTAAAAATTAGCAATAATTTGACAAATATAGCCTGTTTTGTGTTTACATTTTAACAAAATGTAAACAGGCTTTCCTTAGTCAATTTTGGGGGTTTATCCCTACGCGCGTTATCTAATCGTTAACTTCCCCAGTCATGAAAAAAACATCCCATACGCAACGGTCGCCGCTTTCTGTCGACCGCACCGCCAGGATCGTCGCTGCATCTGCTCTTATTTGCGGCTTGTCACTATCGTCCCGGGCTCAAATTGGCTCCGGGTGGACTCCCGACAATGAAACCTACACGCCGCAGACCTCAAGCGGCACCAGCATCACGGCTATTTCAGGTGGGTATGAATTCAAGATTCCCACTGAAACTGGACTTTGCCGCGCGGAGATGCGCGGAAATAATCTTCCCACCAATACCACCAACCAGTGGCAAGGTTTAGGCACCCTCGTATCGTTTCCTTCCGGTTCCAACAAAATCTGCATGCACCAAGTCTTCGGAGACACGGATCCCACCGTTCCCGATCTGATCCTTGACGAGGCCACCGGCGGACCCACCGGAGTGGAAATTATGTCCCTGGAACAGAGCGATGCGGTCGAGGCTTCGATCCAAGTCGGAGTTCAGTTCCAACTGAATACGATTTACGACCCGGTCGGTAATCTCATCACCATTTATGTCAATGGCTCGCAAACGGGCACGAAGGTTCCCAATCCGGGCACCCATTACAATAAATTCGGGCAGTATGTGTCGGAATCAGGGGCCGGTCCCTCTACCTTTGATTGGGTGAATGTCCAATCCTGGTCCGGCGGAAAGGCCAGTGGCGGCGGAACGACCACCGTCGCCACTCCGACGTTCAGTGTGGCAGCCGGGACCTACACGGCCGCGCAAACGGTGGCCATCAGTGATTCCACCAGCGGCGCCACGATCTACTACACGACCAACGGCAACACGCCGACCACCTCATCGACCGTCTATAGCGGCGCGATCTCGGTCGGCAGCACCATGACGATCGAAGCCATGGCGGCAGAGAGCGGTGACACCAATTCCGCTGTCGCCTCGGCGGTGTACACGATCAACCTTCCTCCCACGCAAGTCGCCACTCCGACGTTCAGCGTGGCAGCCGGGACTTACACCGCCGCGCAAACGGTGGCGATCAGCGATTCCACCAGCGGTGCCACGATCTACTACACGACCAACGGCAACACGCCGACCACGTCATCGACCGTTTATAGCGGTGCGATCTCGGTCAGCAGCACCATGACGATCGAAGCCATGGCGGCCAAGAGCGGCGACACCAACTCTGCCGTCGCTTCGGCCACCTACACGATCACCACGGGTGGCGGCACGACGGTGGCCACTCCGACGTTCAGTGTGGCGGCCGGGACTTACACTGCCGCGCAAACGGTGGCCATCAGCGATTCCACGAGCGGTGCCACGATCTACTACACGACCAACGGCAACACGCCGACCACGTCATCGACCGTTTATAGCGGCGCCATCTCGGTCAGCAGCACGACGACGATCAAAGCCCTGGCGGCCAAGAGCGGCGACACCAACTCTGCCGTCGCTTCGGCCACCTACACGATCAATGCCGGCGGCGGGACGGTCGTAGCCACGCCTGTCTTAAGCGAACCTACGGGTACTTATAGCAAGGAAGTGCACGTGAGCATCACTGACTCCACCTCGGGTGCGTCGATCCGGTACACGACCGATGGCTCAACGCCGACGGAAACCAACGGCACGGTTTACACCAGTGGCACCATTGAGTTCAAGGCCACGACGACCCTTAAGGCGATCGGTTATAAGAGCGGCGACAGTGATTCCGCTGTTGTTTCGGCCGTCTACACCATTGACTGAGACCATTTCGGGCCCGTTTGGGCACGATTTGAAACAAGCGCCCGTCGCACCCTGCGACGGGCGCTTTTATTTGATAGGGCGGGCCGGCCTTGATGCTGCTTTTTACCGCAGTCCGGAGCGAAAAATAGAAATTAGCCGCCGTGCCTTCGACTTGTCGTTCACAAACGACTGTTTGGTGAAGGGTGCGTTCAGGAGGTCACTATAGCCGGGCCGGGAGGACAAGTCGCAGTCCTGCAGATCTCTGAAGGCCATCGAATACTCGGGAAACTCGCGTTCCGGGATCTCTCCTTTAAAAAGCGTTGTCACGTCGGTATGGCGAGGATCCCTCATTATTCTTGTCTCAAACAAGGGCAGGACGTTTTGCTCGTCGCCTTCCAGAACCTGCATGAAATTCCCGTCTCGGTAGAGGAGTAGACCGGTGATGTTCGCCTTCTTGTTGCTTGCCTGGGTCTTCGTAAGCAATTCCATGAGATCGTCCTTACCCAGCGGGATCGCGGCCGAACTGATATAAACAAGCTGGATCAGTTTCATGGTAATTTTCCCATATTGGCGAGTAGGACGGACTAGCACTATGCGATATTCGATTTTTGAAACGAGCAGAGAATCAAATACAATTAACTGGGGACATTAATAACCCTAAAGGGGAGTTAAGCGTCCCTGTGATGAATCGGCAAGTCTTATTATGACTTGTATTCTGCACCCTATTGGTATAAGTATGGTTCATAGTGAAAGAAGACTTCTATAGCGACGCACACATCCCCGTTCGGGAGTCTTATATTTGCTCTTAGAAGATATTAATCCCCCTTTGATCTCCCTGTCGATGATTGTCGGGGAGTAGAAACCCCCTAGGCGTAGTCGTAATTTTAGCGGTTTTGCCATTAACGCCAAAATCTAAAGACAGGCTCGCGATGGCATTTATCGAAACGGTAGCGATATATAATAAAGATCGTCGCCTTAAAATGAACTGCACGGTTAACTTTTATAAATTATATATTGCAAATCGAAACGGCATTGCGTTCTTGGTAAGAGAATTTTCGCATGAAAAGCACCCCCAAAGCTATTGCCGAAGAAATAAAAAAGCTGATCAGTAACTGGGAAATATTGGCCAAAAATGATTCGCTCGGCGGAAGCTCTCTCGCCGAATTCCAAGCGCTGGCTCAGGATTCCCTCAACGCACGAACCAAGATCGTCGAACTAGAAGCGGCGCTCAAAGAGCAGATTCGGGCGCGCGATATAGCCGATGTCCAAACGCATGCGGAGTACCTTCGCATCGTGAATGCCATCCGCTCGGACCGGAAGTTTGGGCCCAACAGCGACTTTTACAAAGCGCTTGGCTATGTGCCCAAAAGAGCGCGTATTTTCAGGGTTATTCACGGCAATTCCGCTGCGACGGGCGCCAGTTCATAATCGACGTCGATTTGACGCCGCCTTTGTGCGATGGGGCGCGGCATTTTTTGCGGCCGGCTTGCCCGACTGGCCGAACCATTCCAGCGTGGGTGTGTCCGTTAACTGGCACCCGTCCTCAAATGGTTTTTGTCTCCGTCAATCCCGCCACCGGCAAACGCCTCCGTACCTATCGCGAACACTCACCGGCCCAAGTCGCCGCTGCGGTGGGCCGCGCCCAGGCGGCGTTCGAGGATTGGCGCGCGCTTTCGTTCTCGGCCCGCGCCCGGCGGGTGCGCGGTGTGGCCCGAGCGCTTCGGACGCGACATGAAGAGCTGGCTCGGCTTATGACCGCCGAGATGGGCAAACCGTTGGCCCAAGCGCGTGCCGAGATCGAGAAATGCGCGCTCGGTTGCGATTACTTCGCCCGGTATACCGCCACCTTTCTTGCCGACGAACGCCCCCCGGGGGCACCGAAAAACGCCCGGGTCGCGTTCGCACCGCTCGGCCTTGTTCTTGCCGTCATGCCTTGGAATTTTCCCTTCTGGCAAGTGTTTCGTGCGGCGGTGCCCGCGCTCATGGCCGGCAATGTCGTTTTGCTCAAGCATTCTTCCAACGTCGGCGGCTGCGCGCTGGCCATCGAAAATATTTTTGCTCGCGCCGGGGCGCCGTCCCATTTGCTGCAGACGCTGTTGATCCCGTCGGATCGAGTTCCGGGGCTCATCGCCGATCCGCGGGTCCGCGCGGTCACCCTCACCGGCAGCAGCGCCGCGGGCCGGCAGGTCGCCGCCCTCGCGGGTGCCGCGATGAAAAAAGGGGTCTTCGAACTCGGAGGCAGCGATGCCTACGTCATTCTGGCCGATGCCGATCTCGACCACGCCGCTCAGGTCTGCACAGCTGCGCGCCTGGTCAACAACGGTCAGAGTTGTGTCGCCGCCAAACGGTTTATCGTGGTGGATCGAGTTCGCGCCGCCTTTGAGAAAAAATTTGTCGCCGGCATGGCAGCCCAACGCATGGGCGATCCGCGCGATCCGGCCGTCGGAATCGGCCCGCTCGCCCGCGAGGACTTGCGCGCCGATTTGCATGCGCAGGTCCAAGAGAGCCTGCGCCGCGGCGCGCGCCTTTTGCTGGGAGGAAAGATTCCGCCGGGTCCGGGCTTTTATTACCCGCCCACGGTGCTGACCGATGTGGCCCGGGGCATGCCGGCCTACGACGAAGAACTTTTTGGCCCGGTTGCGGCCATCATCCCGGTGCGTGATGAGGCCGGGGCGTTGGCCGTGGCCAACGGTTCCCTTTACGGCCTGGGCGCCGCCGTCTTTACGGAAAGCAAGCGACGCGCGGCCGTCTTCGCTCGCGAACTCGATGCCGGTCTTGTGTTTGTGAACGATTTTGTCCGCTCAGATCCCACTTTGCCCTTTGGCGGTGTGAAACAAAGCGGCTACGGACGCGAACTTGGCCCCTATGGCATCCGGGAATTCGTCAACATCAAGACCGTGGTGGAAGCCTGATCAAAAACAAGCGCTTTTAACCGGGAATGGACGCCGATGTTTGGTCACAGACAGGCGAACCTGTCATTCCGAACGGAGTGAGGAATCTCACTCGCAGGCTGAAAAACTGGAGATTCCTCGCTCGCCTGCCAACGAACTTGGTGCAGGCGGTGTCTCCATTTGT
>JBEKQH010000128.1:0-5650 GCA_049519915.1 Opitutaceae bacterium | reverse complement strand
GCTTTGGAACCGCCGCCACACAACCAAGTTCAACGGCGTCTCGTATCCGATTCAAAAGGCCGCCGCCGCCATCTACACCGAGGCCGGCCAGCAGCAGGTGCGGGCCCTGACCGACTTTTATCTGGGCAACGCCAAGCTTATCCGCGACGCCATGACCCAGCTCGGCCTCCCCTGCGCCGGCGGCGAGAATGCGCCCTACATCTGGGTCAACACCGGACGCGACTCATGGCAGTTCTTCGACCTACTCCTCGAAAAGGCCGGCGTCGTGTGCACGCCCGGGGCCGGTTTCGGCCGGTGCGGCGAAGGCTATGTGCGCATCAGCGCCTTCAACAGCCGCGAAAACGTCCAGGCCGCGCTTGCACGCATCGCGCAAGCGCTCGCGTGAAAGGCTGAAGGGATGAAGAGCTGAAAGGCTGAACTGAACAGCCGTATGAGTGCCGCCACGTCTGTCATGCTGAGCGAAGCGAAGCATCTCATATGACCAGAGATTCCTCGTTTCCCTCGGAATGACAGACGGCGGATAATCCGCCCAACCCCGAAACCCAAGTTTGCACTGTACTTTTTATCCGCGTCGATCAGGTTTTCTGTGTGCAGCCCAAAACCCATTTCGTTCTAGCGGAGGAAGATTGCATTAGGGGCATGGCTCGGCTGGAGGAAAAGTCGGTGAGCCTTTGCGTGACCTCGCCGCCTTACAATCTGGGCATCGGCTATAACAAATATAAGGACGACCAGGGCCGCCGGCCCTATCTGGCCTGGACGCGTCAGTGGGTCGCCGAGGTCAAACGCCTGCTTAAGGACGATGGCTCATTCTTCCTTAATGTGGGCAGCTCGCCTTCAAACCCGATGCTGCCGCATGAAATTCTGTTTGAGATCAAGGACCTGTTTGTTTTGCAGAACACCATCCACTGGATAAAATCGATCACTGTGGAGACGAAGGACGGACAAACGATATCCGCCGGCCATTTCAAACCCATCTCGTCGCACCGCTTCCTGAACGATTGCCATGAATATGTCTTCCATCTGACGAAGTCCGGCCGCACGCCGATAGAGCGCCTGGGCATCGGGGTTCCTTATGCCGACAAAAGCAATATAGCGCGTTGGGGCCATACCAAGGGCCGGGACAAGCGCTGCCGGGGCAACACTTGGTTCATTCCCTACCAGACGATTCAGAGCCGCGATGATCAAAGGCCACATCCGGCCACTTTTCCCAAAGAGCTCGCGGCCATGTGCATTAAGTTAGGTGGAAACGCATCCGCTGCGGTGGTGCTGGATCCTTTTTTGGGCATCGGCCATTCCGCGCTGGCCGCGTTGGACTGTGGAGTGAACAGGTTTATCGGATTTGAAATCGACCCGCTTTACCTAAAAACGGCCCATGCGCTAATAAAAGGCTGAAGGACTGACAGGCTGTATCCAAGCCCGCTTTGGCCTCGGGCTGAAGATTTGAATTTCAGCCCTTCAGTCTTTCAGTCCTTCAGCCTTTCTTCAGCGGCGGTATCGCCGCGGCAATGGCGTCGGCCAATTGCGCCGCATCGGCGCCGAGCAATTCGGCCAGCCGCGCGTAATCGCTGCCATCCCACTTCGCCGATTTGGCCGTGAACGTGTTCTGCGCCACCAGCGCGCCATTGGCGCCGGCCGAATAAATTTCAAAGGTCGCGGAGAAAATCGCTCGGCCGTCGGCCGTGCCTTCGCAGGTCCGCACCCGCACCCGCACATCGTAGTCGCGCGTCTCCTCGAGACTGAACGGATACCGGACGACCCGGGCCGCCGCCGACAGATGCTCGGTCAACACCCGCGTCAGGCCCACGTCGAGCGGTTCGGCCCACCGTTCGTTTTCAAAGTAATGAATCTCGCTCGCCCCCTCACCCACCGCCATGGAAAGCGGCTTTAAATAATCCGGCGTCCGCACCGGAAACATCCCGATCCGCGGCGCGGAGGGCCCGGGTGATGCCGTCTCAGCCGCCGAGGGCAGAACGTAATAGCGCGCGGTATCCGACTTGGCCTCCGGCAGCGAACAGCCGGCGGCGAAAAGGCAGAGGGCCAGGGCCAGAAGACCGAATACAGAGGGCAGAGGCCGGAAGGCAGAGGCCAGGCAGCAGCGTGTCGTTGTCGGCGTGGTGTTTTTGTTCATGATCCCATTAGCGGTTATTAGCGTCCATTAGCGTTTCAAATCTCAGGGCGACGGCTTCTTGCCGACCAGAATGGCGTTGGGATCGCGTTCGAGGAAATCGGCCAGGCGGCGCACGGATTCGGCCGCGTCCCCCAGTTCCTGCAACGTCTGGACCCCCTGGTCACCCACCCAGCTCTGCGCCTCGATGAAATGCTGGGCGCTCGCGGCCGCGGCGTTGAAGCGCTGGAGCGCGGATTTCGCCTCCTGGAGCGTGGCGTTAAGATTCTCGCTGACCGGCGTGACCTGGGTGTTCAGCTTGGCCATCACGCCGCGCAGCTCGGTGATCGCCCCGTTGAGATTGGCAAAAGCCTGCTTCGCGTCGGGCGACGAAGCCAGGTCCTTGACCGCCGCCCCGGCCTCTTTCCATTGGCTGACCAGCCCCGGCACGTCCACACCCCCCAATTGTTTGTTGGCGGTGGCCAGCAGTTTTTTCACGTCGGTGGACAGACCGCCAAAATCGACCTTTTTGAGGTTGCTCAAAATCATGGTCAGGCTCGCCTGATATTCGGAAATGGCCGAAGGCACCGACGGCACAACGGCGTATTTCACCCCGTCGATGCCGGGGTTCGTCGCCGGATATTCGACGGGGTCGAGAAAGTCCAATTCGACAAACAGCAGGCCGGTCGCGAGACCCACGACACCGAGTTTTGCGCGCAGTCCGCGATCGATGAGCTTTTGCAACGCCGCCCGGTCGGACATGTCGATCGGCACCCCGCGGGCGTTGGTAACGATGTCGCGGTTCAACTCGCACACCACGGCCACCAGCGACCGATTTTCGGCGGCGTCATAGCTCACGCCCAATTCGACCACGCGACCGATGCGCACGCCGCGCAACTTCACGGCCGAGCCAAGGTCGAGGCCGTGGACCGATTCGTCGAAATAGATCACAAACCGCTGCGGCTGGGAGAAAAAGTGCAGACCGCCAAACGAAAGCAGCGCCACAATGGCCAGCAAAAACGCGCCGAGCACAAAGGCGCCGACAACGGTGGGACTGAGTTTGGCTTTCACAGACGACTTTTTGAGGCAGAATGGACGAAATTGACAGAAATATTGCTAAACGGCGGCCCCATCACCCAGACCGGCCGGGAAAAGCTCGATATACCCGATTCATTCATGCGAAGGCTTGGGGCCTTCCCCGCCGCGCATAAGAAACTCCCGCACCCGCGGGTCGTCGTTCTGATCGGCCAAGGCGCGCGGCGCCCCCTCGGCAATGATCCCATGCGCCACACGGTCGAGCAGGATCACGCGGTCGGCCAGCCCAAAGATGCTGGTCAGCTCATGGGAGACAATGACCATCGTCGTGCCAAGCGTGTCGCGGACCTCCCGAATGAGATGGTCGAGCTGGCGCGACGTGACCGGATCGAGCCCGGCCGTGGGTTCGTCGAAAAAGACGATCGCCGGATCGAGCGCCAGCGCACGGGCGAAGCCGGCCCGCTTTTTCATGCCGCCGCTGAGTTCGGACGGATAGTAGTCCTCAAACCCCGCCAGCCCGACCTGCGCGAGCTTGAGCATGATAAGGTCGTCGATCTCGCGCCGGGTGAGCGTGGTGTATTCCTCCAGCGGCAGCGCGATGTTCTGGCCCAGCGTGAGGGAGCTCCACAGGGCGCCGCCCTGGTAGAGCACCCCGAAGGTCTTGAGCAGCGAGCGCCGTTGCGCCGACTCGGCTTCGGTGAAGTTTTTCCCAAAATATTTCACCGCCCCCGCATAGGGCCTTTGCAGGCCGATCAGGTGCCGCAAGAGGGTCGTCTTGCCGCAGCCGCTGCCGCCGATGACAAAAAACAGTTCGCCCGGCTGGACGGAAAACGAGACGTCGCGCAGCACGATGACCTCGCCGTAGCCGCAAACCAGGCCGGTGACATCGATGATCGGGCTATTTTTGTCCGCGTCCATGCGATCAGATATGCAGGATGTTGAACGCCACCGCGAACACCGCATCGGCCATGATAATGAGCAGGATGGCCGTGACCACCGCCGAGGTCGCGGCGCGACCCACGCCCGCCGCGCTGCGCTCCGCCTGCAAGCCGCGCAGACAACCCGTCATCCCGACGATCAGGCCGAAAGCGCAGGCCTTGATCAGGCCGGCCTTGACGTCAGTCAGGCCGATGCTGGCCTGCGTTTCCACCCAATAGGCGCTCGGCGGAATTGAAAGGATGCTCGCGGCCACCGTCATGCCTCCAAGAATGCCGAGGCAGTTGGCATAAAGCGCCAGCAACGGCATCATCACGGCCAGCGCGAGCATGCGGGGAATGACGAGAAAATCCACCGGACGGATGCCGAGCGTCTCCAGCGCATCGATTTCCTCGCCCATTTTCATGTTGCCCAGCTCCGCCGCAAAGGCCGCCCCGGTGCGGCCGGCCAGCACGACGGCCGTCATGATCGCGCCCATCTCGCGCACCATGCTCAGGCCGATGAGATCGGCGACCCAGATGTCGCCGCCAAATTGGCGCAAGATCAGCGCTCCGGTATAGGCCAGGGTGAGACCGACGAGAAAACTGGTCAGACTTACGATGGGCAGCGCCATGGCGCCGCATTCCTGCATCTCGGATAAACAATCGCGCCAGCGGAACCGACCCGGCCGCTTCACCAGCCGCATCGTGCCCAGGGTGCACTCGCCGACAAAGCGGGCGACCTCCATCGATTTGCGCAGCACGCCCACCGAGGCCAGGCCCAGGACCGCGAGGAAATTATCCGATCGTTTGAACGGCAGCCGCGGCAGTTGCGCCCCGGCCAGCTGGTCGGCCAGTTGCCGCACTTCGGGCGTCAGCCCGCCGAGGTCGAGCGCCACGCCCTCGGCCTTGCACCATTGTCGCGCCTCGTGCACGAACAGCACCAGCGAGCTGTCCCAGCGCGACACGCCGTCCATGGTCAGCTTGGCGCGCGCCGGCCGCTGGACCCCCAGCACGGCGGCCCACTCCGGCCACGCCGCGGTGATTTGCCACACGCCCGTCAGCTCGATGAGCAGCCGGCCCTCTTCGGCGCGCGCGCTGGCTTGGGCGGTGGATGATTCTTCGCTGACCGACATTGGGACCGTTTCTACCAACAAGCCGCCAAATCAAAACTAAAATTTTTATGTTCTTTCGGCCCATTTGCCGCCAACAAAGCCAGGATGCGTATACATGCACCCTGATATGACCCGCTTTCGCACCTTCCTTTTCGATATGGACGGCACCCTCGTCGACCATTTTGCCGCCATCCACCGCAGCTACGCGCATACGCTCCCCCAACTCGGCCTGCCCGCGCCCACGCTCACGCAAGTGCGCGCGGCCGTCGGCGGCGGACTCGAAAACGCCATGCGCAATTTTGTGCCCGAGGCCCGCCTGGCCGAGGCCTTGAGCATCTACCGCCCCTTCTGGGATGCGCACATGCTCGAAGACGTCACGCCGTTGCCCGGCGCCATCGAGCTTCTGCGCGCCCTCCATCGCCAGGGCCTGGTTTGCGCCGTGTTCACCAACAAGCACGGTCCGTCCTCCCGCGCCACCTGCG
>JBEKQH010000127.1:0-5660 GCA_049519915.1 Opitutaceae bacterium | reverse complement strand
GAGGGCCTGATCGTGACCCCGTTGTTCGCGCCGTTCGCGATGCTGGTCGTGGCGATCTACCTCATCGATGGCTACAAGCCGCGCACCAACATGATGAGTGTCGACTATACGAGCCAGCATCTCATCGCGCTCGGCGCCACCCTCGTGGGCACGCTGCTGTTGACCTATGCGATCATCCCCCACGGTTATCCGCTGCAACAAAGCCGTGTGGTCATCGCGCTGAGCTTTTTCCTGCTCACGCCGGTCACCCTCGGTTATCGCCGGCTGATTTACCGGCGGCACCTGAATGCGCGGGCCCGCCGCACGCTTATTTTTTTGGGCGACCGGGTCAGCTGCGCGGACTTCCGGGATGAATGCGCCAAGAACGGCCTCGATCTTCCCGTGGTTTATTCCACCAGCGCCCCCACGGCCGCCGGCGACGCCGGCGACGGTCTGAACCTAGAGCTTTTCGACCCGCTGCTGGCCCGCGTGCAGCACGGGCAATTTGCCGCGGAAGCGATCGTGCTGCGCGAATCGAACCGCGAACTGCAGCCGGACTTCGCGGAACAGCTGGTCCAGCTCTACTTCGCGGGCGTGCCCACCTATACGCTTGAATTATTCCACCAGGTTTACTGGCGAAAGATCCCTCTCTACCGGATCAATCCCACCTGGCTGTTCCAAGAGGGCTTTCAGATCGCCCGCGAGCCGGTTTTCGAACGCCTGAAGCGCCTGAGCGACATCGCTTTTTCCCTGACGGGTCTGCTGCTCAGCGCGCCGCTGGTCGCCCTGGCCGCGATCGCCATCAAGTTGGAAGGCGGCGGCCCCGCGTTTTTCTTGCAGACCCGCATCGGCAAGAATCACCGGCCGTTTCAATTGATCAAGCTGCGCACGATGCGCCAGCCGGCGGGCAAAGATCCGGACGGCGGCGATCTCTACACCCACAAAGGCGATACTCGCGTCACCGCGGTCGGCAAGTTCCTGCGCGCCACGCGCCTGGACGAGCTGCCGCAGCTGTGGAACGTGCTGCGCGGCGACATGAGCCTGATCGGCCCGCGCGCCGAGTGGGACCGGCTGGTCGAAGAGTATGGCCGGCAGATCGCCTGCTATCATTTCCGCCATCTTGTGAAGCCCGGGATCACCGGCTGGGCCCAGGTCAATTATCCCTATGGCGCAAACCTGGAGGATACCATCCGCAAACTCGAATACGATCTCTACTATATCCGCCATTTTTCCTTCGTGCTCGATGCCGCCATCGTGCTGAAGACGATTCACATCATGCTCTTTGGCAAAGGGAGGTAGGTGGATACGAAGTGACTGGTGGCAGACGCCAAGTAACAAATGGCAGGTATCAGGTAACAAGAAAGCCGCCGCTAGCCTAGTCTTGTTGCGTGTTACTTGTTACCTGACACTTGTTACTTTCCTCCCAATGGAACACTACGACTTTATCGTCATCGGCGGCGGCAGCGCCGGTTTCAGCGCCGCGCGGACCGCGGCCGGCCTGGGCTTGCGCGTGGCCGTCGCCGACGGCGCCCGTCCGCTTGGCGGTCTCTGCATCCTCCGGGGCTGCATGCCGTCCAAGACGCTGCTTTACGCCGCCGACGTGCTGCACCGGGCGCAAAACGGAAATAAATTCGGCCTGAAAATTCCGCGGGCCGCCGCCGACATGGGCGCGGTCCAGGCCCGAAAGAAACGCCTGATCGGCGACTTTGCGGCCTATCGCGCGAAGCAACTCACGGCCCGGGACTTCGACCTCCATCGGAGCTACGCGCGCTTCCTCGACCCGCACACGGTCCGCCTGACCGGCGGAAAGACGCTGCGCGCGAAACATTTTCTTATCGCCACCGGGTCCCGACCCAGCGTGCCGCCGGTCCCCGGATTGCGCGACACGGCGCATTGGACCAGCGACGACGTGCTCGACCTCGATTTTGTGCCGCGGAGCGTGATCGTGCTCGGCGGCGGGATCGTCGCCTGCGAACTCGCGCAATTTCTCAACCGCATCGGGACGCGGGTCGTCCTCGTCCAACGCCACCGCACCATTCTCCGCGATCACTCGGAAGACGCTTCCGCGGTCGTGCAAACCGCGTTGGCCGACGAAGGGATCGAGCTGTTCGCCGGCACGCAGATTCAAAAGGTCGCGCCGACGGCCCGCGGCGTCGCCGTGAAATTCGTCCACGACGGCAAAACCGTCGTCCGCCGCGCCGATCATCTTTTCAACGCCCTCGGCCGCGAGCCCGTCACGGCCGGCCTCGGCCTCGACGCGGCGGGCTTGCGCCTGACCCAGGAAGGCCGCGTAGGGGTCAATCGCTGGCAGCAAACCGCCCAGTCGCACATTTATGCCGCGGGCGACGTGTGCGGACCGCACGATATTGTCCATCTGGCCATCGCCCAGGGGGAATTGGCCGCGCGGCACGCCGCCGGCGCAAAAGGCCTCAAGCCGATCGACGACTCTCTCTTGCTCAACGTCGTGTTTACCGACCCGCAACTCGCCACCATCGGACGGCTGGAACGCGATCTCGACGCCGACGGCGCGGCCTATGTCAGCGCGAGCCATCCCTTCGGCGACCATGGAAAATCCATTTTGATGGAGGCCCCTTATGGCTACGTGAAGATCCTCGCCGAGCCAAAACGCGGACGCATTCTGGGGGCCGAATTCGTCGGCCAGGACGCGGGCGAGCTCATCCACTGCTTCTCGCCGGCGCTGGCGATGCGGGCGACGGTTTTCGATCTGCTGCGCGCGCCGTGGTATCACCCGACGCTGTCGGAAATCGTCACCTATCCGCTCGAGGAAATCGCGGCCAAGCTTTCCTCCTCTCCGTGAAGGGCACCCACCTCCAGCGCGTCGGTCGGCTCTTGGCGTGTTTGGCCCGACGCCCCGGCCAAATCGTTCCCTATGTCCGCTATCTGCCCCTCTGGGGCCGGCAGCCGGCCGACGTCGAATGGCCTTGGTTTTCGTTCGGAGCCGTCGCCTATCTGCGGAAATTTGTGCGCCCCGAACATCGCGTCTTCGAATTCGGCAGCGGCGGCTCGTCGTTTTTTTTCGCCCGGCGCGCGGCCAGCGTCCTCTGCGTCGAAAACGATGCGGTCTGGCAACAACGCATCGCCGCGCTCGCCGCAAAACGCGGTCTCGCCAATCTCCGCTGCGAACTGCATCCCATCGACCCGGGGCATCCGGAGCTTTATCCGGGCTTGTCCTATTTTGTCGCGCTCCAACCTTTGCCCTACGACATCATCGTCGTCGATGGCTGGTGCGACTACGAAAACGCCGCCTACGGCCGTTTGCGTTACGTCGCCGTCGACCGCGCGCTGGACTGCGTGCGACGGCCGGGCGGCATCGTCATTGTGGACGATTACTGGATGTTTCCCGAAATCGCGGCGCGCGCGCCTGAAGCGCAACTGACCGTTTTCGAATCGCCCGGCCCTTGCCGCTATGGCGTGACGTCCACCGCCGTCCTCGCGTTCTGATTTCTGCTAGCGGCGTAGTTTAATCTCTCCGGATTTCCGCGCTTTCGCGATCAATTTTCGCTGATTTTCAGCAAGTCCCTGAGATCCACCCGCTTTTCATAGAGCGCCTTGCCGACAATGACGCCGTCCAGATTGGGACGGCGTTTTTTTATTTCCGCCAGGCGGACCACATCCTCGCGCGTGCTGACGCCGCCGCTGGCGATGACGCGACTCTTGACCGCGGCGCACAAGGATTCCTGGGCGGCAAGATTGGGGCCCGTGAGCATGCCGTCGGTGCCGACGTCCGTGTGAATGAGCGTGGCCACGCCCAACGCGTCCATGCGGCGGGCCAGCGCGAGGACGGACGTCGCCGTGGTATCCACCCAGCCTTTCACCGCCACCTGTCCGTCCTTCGCGTCGATCCCCACGGCGATTTTGTCCCCGAAGGCAGTCACCAGTTCGGACACAAAGGCTTCGCTTTCCGCCGCCCGCGTGCCGATGACGACCCTCGCCACACCCAAACCGAGCACGCGCTCGACCGTCGCGCGCGTGCGCAAGCCGCCGCCGAACTGGACCCGCAGGCCGAGCGCGGCGATGCGGGCGACCACGTCGAGATTCCGCGGCTCCCCCGCGAACGCGCCGTCGAGGTCGACCACGTGGACCCAGCCGCTGCCGGCCATTTTGAAGGCCACGGCTACGTCGGCCGGATTTTTGGCGTAAACCGTCTCCTGATCGGCACGGCCCTGCAGGAGACGCACACAGCGGCCCCCTTTGATGTCAATCGCGGGATAAATGGTCATGGATGCAGGCAAGTAACAAGGATCGGCGGAGAAGGATCAAGAACGACCTTGGTTAAGGCGTTCCCATGGAACGTCCAAGTGGACACAAAAGTAACACGTATCAAGTGACAAGTAACCAGCACGCGTTGCGCACTTACTCCTGATACTTGACACTTGGGACCTGACACTTCTCAGCGATCAACGACAAGTCGGTCACTCATGACCAAGGACCAATAACCAAGGACAACCTTGAACCCGGTTCATTTTTACGCGATGGTTTCCAACCATGTCCAAATATAAAGTTCCCTCTTTCTTGAACGACCTGTTGCACGCCCGCTCGCCGTCCGGCTACGAGTTCGAGGCGCAAAAAGTCTTCGACCATTATGTGAAACCGTCCGCGGACAAATATGCCCAGGACGCGCTGGGCAACCGCCTCGCCACGCTCCATCCCGACGGCGATCCCGTGCTCATGCTGGCGGGGCACATGGATGAGCTCGGCCTGATCGTCACCTACGCGAACAAGGACGGCTTTCTGTATTTCGACACCATCGGCGGACACGACCGCGGGATGATTCCCGGCCGGCGCGTCATCCTCCAGACCGCCCACGGGCCGGTGAAGGGGGTGACGGGAAAGCGCGCCATCCACCTCATGGACGAGGCCGACCGGAAAAAAGTGCCGGAAATCCATGAGATTTGGATCGACATCGGTGCGCGTTCGAAAAAAGAGGCGCTTGATCGCGTGGCCATCGGCGATGTGGCCACCTACGACCATGAATTCGAATTGATCCATGGCAGCGTCGGCGCGGCCCGGGCCTTCGACAACAAGGCGGGCGCCTACATCGTGGGCGAAACGCTGGTGCGCCTGGCCGAACATCGGAAAAAGCTCGAGGCCAAGGTCGTAAGCGTCGCCACGACCCAGGAGGAGATCGGCGTGCGCGGCGCCACCACGGCGGTGTATGCGGTCAATCCCCATATCGCGGTGGCGGTCGACGTGGGCCATGCCACCGACCATCCCGATTGTGACAATCGCAAATACGGAGAAGTCAGGCTAGGCGGGGGTCCGATCATTTGCCGGGGCGCAAACATCAATCCCAAGGTCTTCGCCTTGCTTTCCGAGTGCGCCAAGAAGCTTAAAATCCCGCACCAATTCGAGGCCGATCCGCGGCCGACCGGCACGGATGCGCGCGCGATCCAGATGGGGCGCGGCGGCGTGGCCACGGGGCTGGTTTCCGTGCCGCTGCGCTACATGCACACTCCGAGCGAGGTGGTCGATCTCGACGACGTGGAAAACTGCGTGCAGTTGCTCGTGGAATTCGCGCAGTCGCTCGGAAAAGGCGATTACGGGCACTGGTGAATTTTAGGTCGGGGACACACCCCGACCTAAAATTAAATCTGAAAGTCCGTCTTGCCGCTGGGCTCGTGCAGGCCGCACTCGCGGGTCAGACCGCCGAAGCGGGTTTC
>JBEKQH010000126.1:0-5665 GCA_049519915.1 Opitutaceae bacterium | reverse complement strand
CTTTGCGCTTTGGCAAAAGAGGGTTGAAAAATAATTACTCGTCATTCGGAATTCGCCACTGGTAATTCGTTTCCCCTGAAATTCGCCAGTGGGTTGACGAATCCGCGCAGCTGCGACAGGTTTGCATTCCTTCCGAAACCCATAATCTGAAATCGCCATGGCTTACGAACTTCCGAAATTACCTTACGCCAGCAACGCCCTCGAGCCGCACATCGACGCGCGCACGATGGAAATCCACCACACCAAGCACCACCAGGCCTACATCACCAACGTCAACAATGCGTTGAAGGACCACCCGGCGCTCGCCACGCTCGACGTGGACAAACTCATCGCCAATCTCGGCCAGATTCCGGAAAACATCCGCACGGTCGTCCGCAACAACGGCGGCGGTCATAGCAACCATTCGTTTTTCTGGAAGATTCTGGGGCCCGGCAAGGGCGGCGCGCCCAAGGGCTCCCTGGGCCACGCGATCAATGCGACCTTCGGCAGCTTCGACAAATTCAAGGAAGAGTTCGCCAAGGCCGGCGCGGCCCGTTTCGGCTCCGGCTGGGCCTGGCTCGTCGCCGGCGCGGACAAGACGCTTTCCCTCGGCTCCACCGCCAACCAAGACAGCCCTCTCATGGGCAAAGCGGTCGCGGGCCTTGAGGGCAAACCGGTCATCGGCCTCGATGTCTGGGAACACGCCTATTATTTGAATTACCAGAATCGCCGGCCCGATTACATCGCGGCGTTCTGGAACGTGGTCAACTGGGACCAGGCCGAGGCCAACTACCAAGCCTGACGGTTGTGGTCGAGGCAGGGCGTGTTATCCCTAACGCGCCGTTTGGCCTTTCATAGCAAACACGAGGCGGCGCCGGAGACGGCCTCAGCATCGTTCTCGCTTTCCGGTTTTGATCGAGAACGATTGCGAGAAAGAAGAAGGAAAACGACGCCCGCCCTGCTTCCGTCACGGAGCCAAGGCGCTGGCTTCGCTCGCGGGCGCAAGCGCCGACGGGCTTATCTGCCGGGCTTTGCCCGAGACCGTGTCAAGAATCCAGATGCTGCTGGAGCGTGAGGCCCGCGACGTAAAGAGCAGATGCCGTCCATCCGCGAGCCAACAGGGCCCCACGGCATCGTAGGGCGCGCGCGAAACTTGCTGGCTAGTGCGGGTCGAGAAATCGTAAACCGCCACCTGAAAGTGCCGGCCAACGCCGATGGTATAGGCGAGTTTGTTCGGATCGCCACGGCTCCAGTCAGGTTCCGCACAATAACTGCTGATGTCGGTGAAGAGGCGCTGCGGACTCCCGCCAGCGGCATACATGATGTAAAGCTGGGGTCCAGGTTCGGAAGCAAACACCAGCCGCGTGCCATCAGGGGACCAGCAAGGCGAGGCCTTCGCCGTGTTGGAACGCGTGCGACGCGAGACATTGCGGCCATCCGCGTTGCTGACGTAGACGTCGGGATTGCCCTCGCCGCTCAGCACCATCGCAACCCGCGTACCGTCGGGACTAAAATGCGCGCTGCCGTTGGTGCCCTGGAAGCTCGCGAAGGTTTCGCGCCGCCAACTGCCGCCATCGTTAACCAGCTCGAACACGTCGGGACACCCCGATTGGAAATAGCCGGTGTAAAGGATGCGGCGACCGTCAGGCGACCAACGCGGCGAAACCGCCAGGGCCCGGTCATGGGTGATCTGCTGCGCATCGCGAAAAAAGAGATCGGACGTATAGACCTCGCGATGGCCGGTGCGCTCGCTGATGAAGGCCACCCGGGACGCAAAAAAGCCGCGCAGGCCGCTGGTGCGCGCCACGGCGACGTCGGCCGCCCGCAGCAGGGCGTTGCGGGCGCTCGTGCCCGTGACGGTCTCGCTGGCAACGATCTGCCCATTGGCCCGCGCCACGTCCACCCGCACGTCCGCGGGCCCAACGAGGGAAAAGCGCACATCGTAGTCGAAGCCGCTCGCCACCAATCGGTAGGCGCCATGGACGCCAAAGGCGAGCAACGCGAGGTTGTTCAGCTCGGGCGTGTTGGCCGACACCCGAATGGGCGTCGTCTTGAAATCGGCCGAGACATCGACGGGGCCGATGTCGCGCTGGGCAAAAACGGCGGACACTCCGAGACAGCAGAGAGCTAGGACTAAACGAAACATAGTTTTCATGTGGAACTTAAAAAATGGAACGGCATTCGCGAACAAAGTTCATTTCTATTTACACCCTGGCGCCGGTTAACAACGCTAAATCGTTCCAATCTTAAAAATTTTTCCCGTGACACCCGAAGACATCAAGGAAACGCTTAGGCAGGTAAAGTACCCAGGCTTCAGCCGCGACATCGTGTCGTTCGGCCTCGTGCGCGCCGCGGCGCTGGTGGACGGTACGGCCAAGGTTTCCCTCGCGATCACGACGAGCGATCCCAAAGTCCCCCTCGCGCTCAAAGCCGAAGTCGAACGCGTGCTCCGCGCCCTGCCGGGCGTCCGCGAGACCCTGATCGATCTGGCGGTTTCGCCGGTAAAAACGGCCGCGGCCGGCGGTCACCTGGCCGGCGACGGCGGTCCGCCGCGCCACATCAGATACGCCGTAGCCATCGCCTCGGGCAAGGGCGGCGTGGGTAAGAGCACCTTTGCCGTCAACCTAGCCTGCGCCCTCGCCCAGATGTTCACCGCGCAGGGCCGACCGGGCCGGGTGGGCCTGATGGATTGCGACATTTACGGACCCAGTGTCCCGCTCATGCTCGGGGTCACCCGCCGGCCCGAAGTCGAAGGTGACGGGCCCAACGCGCAAATTCTGCCCCTCGAGCAGCACGGAGTGAAAGTGATGAGCATGGGTTTTCTCGTGGACGACAACACGCCGGTGGTCTGGCGCGGCCCCATGATTATGAAGACCATCCAGCAGTTTGTGCAAAACGTAAAATGGGGGGAGCTCGACATCCTGCTCGTCGATCTGCCGCCGGGTACGGGCGACGCGCAGCTTTCCCTCGTGCAAACACTACCGCTCGACGGCGCCGTGCTGGTGACCACCCCGCAAACGGCCGCCACCAACGTCGCCCGCAAAGGCGGGCTGATGTTTCAAAAGGTCAACGTTCCGCTGCTCGGCGTAGCGGAAAATATGAGCTGGTTCAGCGAGGCGTCCGGCCGGAAAAATTTCCTTTTTGGCGAAGGTGGCGGACAAAAGATTGCCGACGCTCTTGGAACCACACTGCTCGGGCAGGTGCCGCTGATTCCAGAGATTCGCGCCGGGGGCGACGCCGGCTCGCCCGTGGTCGTAAGCACGCCGCAGGGGGAGGCGGCGGAAACGTTTCGGACCATCGCGCACGCGCTCCTGGAGCGCCTTAATGCAAGTCGGTAAATAATTTATATAGATGTGAATTTACGTAGTGTAAATACCCTAGGCATTGACACGAAGCTCCCCGTCGCCCTACTATGTCTTCCGTTCACCAATCGTATGGCACAGAAAAGTGAAGCTTTCAAAGTCGCCGTCCGTTTCGTAGGTTTGTTCCTTCGTTTGTTTACCGGCGTTTTGTCTCACGTTGCTTGTGCACATAAGTATTAAAGATATTTTGCCGTGGTCTCCATGACACAGATCCCTTCCAAAGAGCCCGAAACCTCCCACGATTTCGTAAAGCGTTCCTCGCTTTATCAGGAATTTCTGGCCGAGCGCGAAGAGATCTTGCGCCACAAATGGATAGAGTCCGAGCGGTTAGGCTATGACATCGGTTTTGAACGAGCGTTGCTCGACTGGATTCGCAAGCACCGGGAGAGCTGGCGATCCGCCCGTCGCGCCCAGCAGGCCTCGCAGCCCGAATCGAGCAAGAGCCAGCCATCAAATAGGCAGAATCAAAACTGACTCCTAGGGCGCAGTGCTTCCAGCCGGTTGGGCGGACGACGCCCCGGAAGCGCTCGTCGGCACCGGCTGGAACGGATTCAAGCTAAATGGTGCCATCGGCGCCACACCTGACGTGAGGGTGGTGGTACGGCCGGAGGGGTCGATCTTCCGAACGACGCCATTGCCCGTGTCGGCGACATAAATGTTTTCGTTCAAATCGACGCAGAGTCCGCGCGGCCGGTTGAATTCCGCAGCGTCGGCCGCCGGTCCGTCCAGGCGGCCAGAGACGGTCGGCAGGCCGGCGATTGTGACCACGACGCCGGCCTTGGTAATTTTGCGGATGGCCGAATTTCCGGTGTCGGCCACAAAAATATTTCCCGCCACGTCGATCGCGATCCCGGCCGGTTGATTGAAGAGCGCGTTGCTGCCCGTGCCATCGGTGTATCCACTCACTCCCGACAATCCGGCCAGCGTCGTGACCGCGCCGGAAGGCGCGATCTTGCGGATCAGGTCGTTGTAGGTATCGGCCACGTAAACGACGCCGTCGGCGTCGACGGCGACATTCGAAGGATGGTTGAAAAAGGCCGCGCTTCCCGCCGCATCGGTATCTCCGCGAACGCCGTTCGCCCCGGCCAGCGTGGTGACCGCGCCGTTCGTGGAGATCTTCCGGATCGTGTCCGCCAGGGGGTCCGCGACGAAAAGACCGCCCAGGCCGTCGGAGGCCACGCTGGTCGGTTCGACAAAACTGGCCGCCGATCCGGTGCCATCCGTGTTGCCGCGGCCGGAGGACGAGCCGGCCAGGGTCGTCACGATCCCGGCTGGAGTAATCTTGCGAACGGTGCCATTGCCCGAGTCGGCAATGAAAATATTTCCGGCCGGATCGACGGCGATCCCCGTCGGCTGGTTGAACTGGGCGGACGCTCCGGCCCCATCTTGCGCACCGGCCACGCCGGCCGTCCCGGCCAAAATCGCGATCTCGCTGCCGGATATCTTTTCGACGACGTTTTCCGCCGCGTCGACGACATAGACATGGCCCTCGCCGTCGCAGGCCACCCCGGTCGGGTATTCCAGATAGGGAGAGGCTTGACCTGAATCGAGCAAGAGCGACACGAACGAACTGGCGACCGATCCGGCCGAATTGCTGACTGAGACGGAATAAAGCCCAGCCTCGGCATTTTGGACGCTGCCAATAGTGAAGGACGGCGTCGTGGCTCCGCCGATCGCATTTCCATTGAATTGCCACTGATAGCTCAGCGGAGCCGTCCCGCTCGCCGCTACGGTAAAGGTGACGCTCGCGCCCGCCGCCACCTTGCGCGCCACCGGTTGGGCAAGAATAACCGGAGCGCTCGCCGGGGAAGCATCGTCTGCGACTGCGTCCACCGTCAGCACCGCGACATGGCTGGTTACCGTCCCGGCGCAGTTGGTCGCCACCGCGGTATAAGCGGCCGCATCGTCCGGCGTGACACGGCTCAGGGTGAGCGCAAGATCCGTAGCCCCGGAAATATCGGCGCCATTCTTCTGCCATTGAATGGCCGGCGCGGGCATGCCACTGGCCGCCACTTTAAAAGTAACGCTAACACCCGGTGTCGCAGTCTGGCCCATCGGTTGGGCGGTGAAGGCAGGGGCGTTGGCAATGACCGTCAAGACAGCGCCACGACTGCTCGCCGAGCCCGCGCTATTGGACGCCACAGCCGTGTAAATTGCGGCATCCGCCGGCGTGATTTTGTCCAACGTGAGCACGGAACCGGTGGCTCCGGAAATGTCAGCTCCATTCTTCAGCCATTGAAAACTCGGCGACGGCAGGCCGCTCGCATTCACCGCCAGAGTGACACTGGCACCCAATGCCACCGTCTGGCTGACCGGCTGGACCG
>JBEKQH010000125.1:0-5676 GCA_049519915.1 Opitutaceae bacterium | reverse complement strand
CAGCGTTCAGCGTTCAGCGTTCAGCGTTCAGCGTTCAGCGTTCAGCGTTCAGCGTTCAGCGTTCAGCGTTCAGCGTTCAGCGTTCAGCGTTCAGCGTTCAGCGTTCAGCGTTCAGCGTTACCCAAGGCCGGCGGTCTCGTCGAAGCCGCACCAAAGGTTCATGATCTGCACGGCCTGGCCGCTGGCGCCTTTCATCAAATTGTCCTCGGCGGAGGTGAGGATGAAATTTTTCGTGCGCGGATCGAAGACGGCGGACATATCGAGGCGATTCGTGCCGGTCACATAGGCCGTATCGGGCGTCTCGCCGCTGGGGACAAGCTGGACAAAGGGCCGGCCGGTATAGATGGCGCGCCAGGCGGCATAAAGCGCATCGATCGTCGCACCGGACGCGGCGGGCACGGTGATGGTCGTGGCGATCCCACGGCGCATCGGCGCGAGATGGGGATTGAATTGGATGACCACCGGCGCGCCGGCAAATTTTCCAAGCTGCTCCTCGATCTCGGCCAGGTGGCGATGTTTGACGAGGCCGTAGGCCTTGGCGCTTTCGGCGCGCTCGACAAAAAGATACTCCTCGGCGGCCTTGCGGCCCGCCCCGCTGACGCCGCTGAACGAATTGACGACGACGTGTTCGCGCGAGACCAGGCCCGCGCCCAAGAGCGGCACGAGCGGCACGAGAACGCTCGTGGGATAGCAACCGGGCGCAGCGACAAGCTTCGCCTCTGTTTTCCAGGCCGGCGGAGTGAGTTCGGGCAGGACAAACCGCGCCTGCGCCAGCAACTCGGGCGCGTGGTGCCCGCCATAGTATTTCTCGTAGGTGGCGAGGTCGGCGATGCGGAAGTCGGCGCTGAGATCGATCACCCGTTTGCCGGCCGGAACCAGTTTCTTCGCGAAATCGGCGGCGGCGCCGTGGGGGAGCGCGAGAAAGAAGAGGTCGATGTCGGCCGAGGCCAACGCGGTCGGATCGGACTCGGTAAAGACGAGTCCGTGGTCGGCGCCGCGCAAAGCGGGAATGACCGACGCCAGGGGCTTGCCCGCGTGGGTGCGCGAGGTGACGGCCGCGAGTTGCACGCGCGGATGCCCGAGGAGGAGTTTGACCAAAAGTTCGCCGGAATATCCGGACGCGCCAACAACGCCGACTTTCATAAAGAGAAGAGAACTGATGTTTAAGCAGGAAGCCAGGAAACCAGGAAGAAAGAAAAAGCGGACGGGTTCGGACCCGTCTTATTTCCGGGCTTTCCGGCTTCCCTCTTGAATTTTTGAAAAACAAAAAAGCGGAGGCCGCGAGGCGCTCCGCTTTGGAAAAAAATTCGACTGCGATTAACGCTTCGAGAACTGGAAGCGCTTGCGGGCGCCGGGCTGGCCGGCCTTCTTGCGTTCCTTTTCGCGCGGATCGCGCTTGAGATGGCCGGCCTTTTTGAGCGCGGGGCGAAGCTCCGCGTTGAGCTTCTGCAGGGCGCGGGCAATGCCTTGCGCGACTGCGACCGCCTGGCCGCCGTTGCCGCCGCCGCTGACATTGGCGGTCACGTCGATCTTGTCCTTCATCTCGACGGTGAGAAGCGGCGCGTAGGCCTGCTTGGCAAAATTTTCGTGGGTGAAATAGCGGTCGAGCTCGCGGCCGTTAATGCTGAGCTTGCCGGTGCCGGTGCTAATGCGCACGCGGGCGGAGGAGGTCTTGCGGCGGCCGGTGGCAACGATGATGTTGGTATCTGCGCTCATGGGCGAAAGTTGTTCAGAGGGAGATCTTCTCGGGGTTTTGCGCGATATGCGTGTGCTCGGGGCCGGCAAAGACGCGAAGTTTAGTCAGCATCTTGGCGGCCAGGCGATTCTTGGGCAGCATGCCCTTGACCGCATGCTCGATGACAAACTCGGGATGACGAACGCGCTGCTCGGAGAGCTTGCGATAGGTTTCGCCGCCGACATAGCCGGAGAAAAACATGTAGGAGTTCTTCGCTTCCTTTTTGCCGGTCACGACGACCTTCTCGGCATTGATGATGATGACGTGATCGCCGGTATCAACATGCGCGGTGTAAGTGGCCTTGTGGCGGCCGCGGATGATGTTGGCGGCTTTCACTGCGAGACGGCCGAGTACCTGCCCCTCGGCATCGATGAGATACCACTTGGGTTGGACCGTGCTCTTGTTGGCGAGAAAGGTTTTCATGTGAAGAAAAGGGGTCGATAGCAAGAGCAGCGCCCAGCGGTGTCAATCTTTTAGATGGCATAAAAAAGCCCGCCGCTGAAAAGAGGCGGGCCGAAGAGTAAAAGACCGCCAAAGCAAACTTAGAAGCCCATGGTCAGCGCAAGCGACCACCAGACGAGGTTTTGCTTGGTGCCGGCCGGCTCGTCCGCGTTGCTCGCATAGTGGCCGGCAATCGTTAAGGTGCTGTTGGACGACAACTTGTAAGGAAGACTGACGTCCGCCCCATAATAATCGTACGACTGATGCACATAAGGCCGCAACCCAGGCGCGACATCGCGCCCGCCGGACGCCCCCACATAGCCCGTCAAATCGAGTTCGGTTCCCAATTTGGCCAGCGGCAGCGCATAACCGACCGAGCCTTGGACGGTTTGATTCTCGAGCATCGTGTCGTAATAATAAAATACGCTCGGGGAAAAACCGCCGATGGTATAGGTCACCCCGACGCCGGGCTCAAAGGAGTCCTTGGCGCCATCATGATTCGTCGGCAAGTTTCGGTTGAATTCGGGATACCAATAGTAGGTCGCGACCGCCTGCAGGCTGAGATTCCGGTTCACGGCGTACTTATACCCGCCGTAAAAATCGACCTCATCCTGTTGATTGTCGAGAATCGGCTGGTTGGTCCACACGCCGATATCGAAATTATTTGAGTCCACCTCGACGGACGGTTGGAAGGCCTGGTTGGTGTCCTTCACGCCGCGGAAAACGTATTCCGAGCTGAAGTCGACGCTGGTCGAAACGGAATAGTCGAATTTGGGCGTGCTGGTAACGGTCGGTTCGCTCGGCACGTCGGCCCGCAAGCTCGCTCCCGCGAGGAACGCCGCCATAATGATTGCTGATTTCTTCATTGTAGTCTGTGTGGTTTGTAACGTTGCCGGCCGCCCGGCATTAGGGTTTGCAGGGATAAAATGGATTGTAGTCGGAATTCCATTTTGCCCACTGTCTGGATTGACCTAAGGACCTCGGTGCGGTTCCGGATTAACTCATGAAACTGAATTACAATAGATTATGAAACATGCAAGATGGATGGCCGGCCTCCTTGGTTTGACCGGTGTCGCGCTTGGCGCGTTCGGCGCCCATGTCCTCAAGCCCACGCTGATCGCGCGCGGCATGTCCGATGTCTGGGAAACGGCGAGAACCTATCACCTCCTTCATGCGGTCGCCGTTTTAGCGGTGTCGACCGCCTGTTCCGCCCCGCGGCCGTGGCTGGTTCGCGCCGCCGCTTGTTGGTCGATCGGCGTCATTTTCTTTTCGGGCTCGCTCTACGCGCTCGCGCTGGGCGGCCCGCCCTGGCTCGGGCCCGTCACGCCGCTGGGCGGCGTGACGCTATTGCTCGGTTGGTGTTTTGTCGTCATCGATGGCCTTTGCTTCGTCTGCCCGGAGAAAAAATAGTCCCTTATATTTGCCACCCCTCATGCAACTGCCCGCAGACCTCCGCGCCGTGCTCGAGGCGGTGCGCCGTATCGGCCGCCCCCGGCTGGTCGGCGGCTGCGTGCGCGATTGGCTGCTGGGCTTCGAGCCGAAGGATTTCGACGTCGAGGTGGCCGGCGCAACCTTCGACCAGCTCCACGCCGGACTCGCGCCTTTCGGCGCCACCGACGTCGTCGGCCGCAGTTTCGGCGTGATCAAACTCCGGCTGGCGACCGGCGAAATCGATTTCAGCCTGCCGCGACGCGAATCGAAAACGGGCGCGGGCCACCGCGGTTTCGCGGTCGCACCCGACCCGACCCTGAGCGACGCCGAAGCGGCCGCGCGGCGCGACTTCACGCTCAACGCCATCGCCTACGATCCCGTGGCCGGCTCGATCGTCGACCCGCTCAACGGCGTCGCCGATCTGCGGGCGAAAGTTCTCCGGCACGCGGGGCCGGCCTTTGCCGACGATCCGCTGCGCGTACTGCGGGCGTTCCAGTTGGCGGCGCGATTCGACTTTTCGCTCGCACCCGAAACGGCGGCTCTCTGTCGCAGCATCGCGGGCACCTTCGGCGAGCTACCCGCCGAACGGGTATGGGGTGAGTGGGAAAAATGGGCCGTGAAATCCACCCAACCGTCGCGCGGCCTCGCCGTGCTGGAGGAAACGGACTGGCTGAAGCATTTCCCCGAAATCGCGGCCCTGCGCGGCACGCCTCAGGAACCCGAATGGCATCCCGAAGGGGACGTCTTCACGCATACCCAGTGCTGCCTCGACGCGTTGGTCCGGCTCGCCGAATGGCAGGCGTCCGCGGCGCCCCGCCGGTGTTACCTGATGCTGGCCGTGCTCGCCCACGATTTCGGCAAACCTTCGACGACGGCGCGGGCCGAACGGCATGGCCGGCTCCGTTGGACCAGTCCCGGCCACGAATCGGCCGGCGGCCCGCTCGCGGAAAATTTCCTCGCCCGTCTGGGCGCACCGCTCGACCTTATCGGGTTTGTCCGCCCGCTCGTCGTGCACCACCTCGCCCACCACCACGGACGAACGGAATTTACCGACGCCAGCGTGCGCCGTCTCGCCCGCCGCCTGGCTCCGGCCACCATCGACGATCTTAGCCTCGTCATGCTCGCCGACCATGGCGGACGGCCGCCGTTGAATCCGCCCGAGACGCGCGCGCGCATCGCAGAGCTTCGCGAACACGCCCACGCCCTCGCCCTCGAGGCGGCCGCGCCGCAACCGCTCATCCTGGGCCGCCATCTCATCGCCCTTGGCTTCAAGCCGGGACCCGCCTTTAAAAAAATCATTGAGGCCTGCTTTGAAGCGCAACTCGACGGCGCCTTTATCGACGAAGCCGGCGGGTTGGATTTCCTGAAAACCTATTTGCGAGAACATCCGATCGATGTAGGGTAAAATTGCATTTCGCCATCCCTTAACGGTCGCTCGCCATGCCCGCCTCCACCCTCGTCGCCACCGAGCTCACCCAGCTCGACCAACTCAAGAAATACACCAAAGTCGTCGCCGACACCGGCGATTTCGAAAGCATCAAGGAATACGCCCCCCAGGACGCCACGACCAATCCAAGCCTGATCCTCAAGGCGGTGAGCCAGCCCGAGTATGCGTCTCTCGTCGACCGGGCGGTCAAGGACGCCGGCGCCGGGGCCTCCTCGGGCCAGGTCATCAACCGGCTTCTCGTCGCCTTTGGCCTCGAGATTTTGAAAATCGTCCCCGGCCGCGTTTCCAGCGAGGTCGATGCCCGCTTCTCGTTCGACCGCGACGGCAGCATCGCCATCGCCCGCGAGATTATCGGCCTTTATGAGAAATCCGGCATCGGCCGCGAGCGCATCCTGATCAAGGTCGCCTCGACGTGGGAGGGCATCAAGGCCGCCGAACAACTCCAAAAGGAAGGGATCCATTGCAACCTCACGCTCCTGTTCTCCTTTCCCCAGGCCGTCGCCTGCGCCGAGGCAGGGGTCCGGCTCATCTCGCCCTTCGTCGGCCGCATTCTCGACTGGCACAAAAAGAACACCGGTCAGACCTATGCGGGTCACGACGATCCGGGAGTGATCTCCGTCCG
>JBEKQH010000124.1:0-5686 GCA_049519915.1 Opitutaceae bacterium | reverse complement strand
CTTTTTTTCGAGCAACTCCGCCAGATGCTGCAAGGCCGCGTTCTTCGCCGCGGTCGGCGCGACGGCGAGCCCGAGCGAAGCGGCGCGGGCGCGCTGCGCGATGGACGTGACAAGCTGGGCGAGGTCGGCGGACATGGAAAAGGACCAACCTCATCCTAAAACGCGAAGTCCGCAAAGGAAAATTGGATCCCGAAAAACGCGGCGCTAATCGCTCAGCCACGGTTCAAAAGCATTCGAACAATAGTCGCCGAAAGTTGGAATCGCTCCAAATACAGCGAAGAATTTTAGCCACGAAAAGAGCATCGCCCATATGAAGGCGTAGGAGCGATGCTCGGCGCGTTGAGGTCAACGCGCTCCACGACGAAATACCGTCGCTTACACGCCGGCGGGTTGCAGCCGGGACGATTTGCGCTTGGTCGCGGTCGGCGCCACCGGTGCAGCCGGATCGGCTCGCAGATAACAGCCGCAGCTTTCGCAAAGGTAGATATTCTCCTGCTTTGAATCCATTGTCATGCTGGCGAGTGTGCCGGAGGGAATCCGGATATGGCATTCGCTGCACACGCCGTGTTGGACCAGGGACACACCTTTGCGTCCCAAGGCCAGCAGTCGCTCGCAATGGGCGCGAATCGGGTCGGGAACCTTGGCGCGCAGTTGCCGGATGGCGGCCTGACGCTCGGAGGTGGCTGGGCCCTTTTGCAGGACGAGCTGTTGCAGAACGAACATATCTTGAATGTAGGAACTCATGGGAAATGAAAGGAGGGGCAGCTGGCCGTGCCGGGCTTTCTCTATCGTGAAATTCGCAGGAACGCGGCGATTGGGGTCTCGATGAAGGAAGTTAAGAATGGCGGCGGTTGATCGGACCGCCGCCAGAGCGAACGTGTGATCAGAGAGCGCTGGCGGACGGATCCGGTCCGCCGGCGATTCGGTTACTTGGTGTTGCAGTCAGGGGCCTTCGGCGCCTGAAACGGCGGGCGTTTGCCGGATTGCTGTTTGCGCTGTTTGCCGCCGGGTTGCGGAGCGGCGCCAGCAGGCGAAAACGGAGCCGTTGAAGGCGATTGGCCGGTTACGGAAGAGGCCGGGGCGGCCTGATTCGGATTAAGAGGGGAATTCATGATGTTCTATGTGTCTGAGTTTGTGTTTGTGTGTCCGTCAATGGACACCCCCGTTTCATTGCATCGAATGTGCCGCCGGTTGGCTTACAAACAT
This sequence comes from Opitutaceae bacterium, assembly GCA_049519915.1. Taxonomy (GTDB): domain Bacteria; phylum Verrucomicrobiota; class Verrucomicrobiia; order Opitutales; family Opitutaceae; genus DASRHD01. The sequence continues at coordinate 4,480 of JBEKQH010000124.1, read as the reverse complement.
TAATATATTGGATATAAACATCTTATATTAATAATAATCGGATATGCCATGGGATTGCCCTTTTTTAATCGGACGATTATGTGCAAAAATTGCACAAGAACTCTGAAGGCGTGCAAGAAACGTCCAAACCGTCGATGAACGTCCAACACCCCAGTCCGAGGCCAAACCGTGAGCCGTGAACCTGGAACTTTTCAGTATCAGGAATCGAGTAGCCCGTATTGCTTGAGCTTGTATTGCAGTGAGCGGCGGCTGATACCGAGCAATCCAGCGGCCTTGCCTCGATGGGAACCCACGTGCGCGAGGGTTCGTTGGATCAGTACTTTTTCGGCTTCCGCGAGGGTCATTCCCGGGAGAAAAGAGAGGTCGTGGGTTTGCTCGTCGCGGCGGTGCAGAAAATCGGGCAGAAAGTCCGCATTGATGACCTGACCGGGGCAAATCACCACCAGCCGTTCGATTAGATTTCGAAGCTGGCGGACGTTGCCAGGCCAGGGGAAACGCTGGCAGAACTGAATGGCTTCCTGCGACATCGTCTGGCGGCGGCGTTTGTGCTTTCGGCTAAAGTAGCCGAGAAAAGTTTCGATCAAGAGAGGAATATCCCCAGCGTGTTCACGCAGCGGCGGAATTGTGATCGGGATGACGTTCAGGCGGTAGAATAGGTCTTCGCGGAATTTTCCCGCAGCCACCGCCTCGGGCAATTTCTTGTTCGTCGCGGCGATGATCCGGACGTCCACCCGGACCACGTCTGTCCCGCCGACCATTCGGAAGGCGCCGTCTTCGATCACCCGCAGAAGGTCGCCCTGGCCTTTGGGCGGCAAATCGCCGATCTCGTCGAGAAACAGCGTGCCGCCGTCGGCGAGAAGAAAGCGACCGGGCTTGTCCGCGCGCGCGTCGGTAAAAGCGCCTTTCATGTGCCCAAAGAGCTCGGCTTCGACCAGGTGTTCGGAAAGCGCCGCGCAATTGACGAAAATAAACGGTTTGTCGGCGCGGGGGCTGTTTTGGTGGATAAAGCGGGCGATGAGTTCCTTGCCGGTACCGCTTTCGCCTTCGATCAAAACGGTCACGTCGCTACGGGCGATTTCCTCGGCGGTGCGAAGCACCCGGTGGATCGATTCACTCTCGCCGACCAGGAGGCTAGGTTCGGAACGTGGCGCCACTGCGGGCGGTTTTCCTGGCTGCGCGGCCGGGTTAGCCTCCGGCCGCAAAGGTGGTGCAGGCTTTTTTTCCAAGAGGGCTTGAGTCAATCAGGCCGGGCCATCTTTTCAAACTGCAAAGCTGGGCCGCAAACCGTTGGAAAACCGCAAAAGTTCCGATCCGGGCGACCCAACCGCGAATGAACGCAAATAAACGCGAATAATTATAAGGCCGGAAGATGCAGACTTTGGGCCGGTTTATTCCCGTCAGCCCATATTTCATTTTTCCGTCAGAATCGCGTCATTTGGCTGAGTTCTTTAAGGCGGTCGTCAATGGCCTTCCGGCCGGCGGAGCTGAGGCGGGTGACGCTGAAACTTTCGACGGTGAGGCTGGCGCAGGCGGTGGCCGCCGCGACGGCGCGTTTGAGGGCGGCAAAGTCGGTGCGGTTGGCGGAGGCGAGACAGCCGATCAGCGCTCCGGCGTAGCTGTCGCCGGCTCCGGTGGGATCGATGAATTTTGTGACCGGATAGGCGGGCAGCGCAAAAAAGCCGTCGGGATGGAAGAGCAGCGAACCATGTTCGCCTTTTTTGAGCACGACGGCTCTCGGTCCCATCCGGCGAAGCGCGTGTCCGGCCCGGATGAGATTGCGTTCGCCGGTGAGCAAGAGCGACTCATCCTCGTTGATGACGAGGAGGTCGATGCGCTTAAGCAGGCGTTCAAGTTCGGGCCGGGCGGTGTTGATCCAGAGGTCGAAGGTGTCGGCGAGGACAAACGGGCGGTTTCGTCCGCGGGGAAGCTGGTCGAGCACATGCAGCTGGAGCGCGGGCTGAATAGCGCCGAGCATGACAAATGGCGTGTCGAGATAAGCGGCCGGCAGCTTGGGCGTAAATTTTTCAAAGACGTTGAGCTGGATTTCAAGGGTGTCACGCCCGGCGAAGTTCTCCCGGTAACGGCCGGACCAGTAGAAGGTCTTGCCGGCCGGGTCGACTTGCAGACCGGCCAAGTCGATGCCGTGCTTGCGGTAACGCTGGATGAATGCCTTTGGGAAATCGGTGCCGACGATGCCGACCAGCCGCGCGGGCGTAAAATAACTGGCGGCGATCGACGCGTAGCTGGCGGCGCCGCCGAGAATGTTGTCGCTTTGGGCGAATGGCGTGGCGACACGATCGATGGCGACGGAGCCGATAATGAGGGCGGGACGGGCGGTGCGGGGATAGGACATGAAAATATAAAGGGTTCTCTTTTAGACCGGTGTTAGGGACGGGTTTTTAAAATGCGTGCAGATACTTTGTCCTTCTGAGACCCTAAGCAACCCCGACTTGTCGGGGTTGCCTGGAACAAGCCAATGAACTGTTTAGGCTCGGCGCTTCTTCTCATTGTCATTCCGAGCCTTGCGAGGTACCGAGCGAAGCGACATCAGCCATCTCACATATATTTCTGCTCTTGTGAGATCCTTCGCTGGCGCCAATGAACGGATGCCACTTGCGCACGAATTCAGCCTTTCTAGGTGGAGCGGCTTGACTTCAAGACGCTCTCAGCGCGTTGAGGTCAATGCGCTCCACCCGCGCTGCCGCGCGAAACAGTTCATTGGCTTGCTTAGGGTCTCTGGATGACAAAATGGAGACACCGCCTACACCAAGTTCATTGGCCGGGCGAGGAACCTCTGAGATGCAAAACAGGAAATATATATTAATCTTGTCGACCGCATTTATCTCGGGCGTCCTGCGGCGGGTTCTGGCGGAAAAAGGACCGTGACGTGAGGTCGGGCGCCTTGGCGAATGAACTGCACGGTGAACTGCACGGTACGCTAGTGCGAGCCTGATTGCAGGTCGCAACGCGCACCTTTTTCCGTTTCCCGCGTGCTGCGGCGCTCCATCCGCCGCCGTCACGCATTCGTGACATGCAATGGACTTGCCATTCTAATCTCAAGACAGCGAATAATAAACATAACTTATGATCCATTCATCTTTCGCCCGGGTCACAGGAAATTCCACTCCGTTGCTCAACGGCATCGTGGAGACCACCTTTCTCCGCGACCTCGATCACGGCGGCGATCCGGATCAGCCCGGCATGGTGGCCGCCACGATCGCCGATTTCGTGGCCGGTGCGCAGTCCAACCTCCATATATCGATCTATGATTTTCGGCTAAGCGAGGGACTCGGCTTGCCGTTGGTCAACCATCTGATCGCGCAGGCCAAAGCAGGGCTGGACGTGAAAATCGCCTACGATCATACCACGCCCAACAACGAGAACGCGGACCGGCCGGTGAACCTGCTCACCTTTTTCGGAGGCGATCCCAAGGGCGCGAAAACACCCGGGTTGCTCACGCTGCCCGATGCCATGGTCGGCTCCTTGGTCGCAACCAAGCCGATCGCCGGAGACCACTTGATGCATAACAAGTATATCGTGCGCGACGTCGGCACGCCGCAGGCGGCGGTCCTGACCGGTTCGACCAATTTTACGGACGACGCCTGGACCCATCAGGAGAACAACCTCATCGTGGTCGCCTCCCCTGCCCTGGCCTCCTATTACGAAACCGATTTCCAGGCATTATGGACCAGCGGGAACATTGCGTCCACCGGTGCCGACGACAGCGGGAACATGGTGGCTGGCAGCGCCAATCTCACGGTTGACTTTGCCCCCGGCGACGGGGCGGCCGTCGACACCCGCCTCGCCGCTCTCGTTTCCGGAGCCCGGACACGCATCCGGGTCTGCTCCATGCTTCTCAGCTCCCACAAAATCCTCGGCGCGCTGTCGAAGGCGATCGTCAACCGCCAGGTAAATCCGGCCCAATTCGGCGGTATTTACGACGCGACCCAGATGGAGACGGTTTTGCAATGGTGGCAGCAGGAAGGAAGTCCGGCCGTGGAGACGTTTAAGTCCGTGGCCGCTCACCTGGCGGCCAAGCATTCCCAACCTTATACGCCCGATGGACTGCATGATTTCATGCACAACAAAGTTCTGGTGTGCGACGACATCGTCGCGACGGGAAGCTTCAATTTTTCCAGCAGCGCCACCGAAAACGCGGAGAATTCGCTCATTGTACAGGACCAGGCCCTGGCCGATGCCTATGCCGCCTATATCGATGTATTGGTAAAACAATACGGGGCATGAGGTAGTTGGCAGTTGGTGGTTGGTCGGCGACGCACGCCATGCCTTCGCCATAATCGGATCCAAGCGGCCAAAATCTTTTGCAACGCAGACAAAATGTCAGATGCAGGGCCGGAAAACCGGCCCTGTATCCGTTTTCAGCTCAGCGGGGTTGTTTTTAGATATTTAGAGATGGTTATAGGGTAGTTTAGGGATAGTGTGTGTATGATTGTTTATATGTCTGTGTTATACTTATAAT
>JBEKQH010000123.1:0-5687 GCA_049519915.1 Opitutaceae bacterium | reverse complement strand
TACCAGCCTTTGGCCCGGAAATCGGCCCGCACCTGGGCGGTGTCAAAATGGGCCTCGCACCAGGCATAAAGCAGCGCCTCGCTGGGCACGGCCCAAATGGGGCAATACACAAATTGGTCGAGGAACATTTTAGTGGCGACGGTTGTCGCGCTGTGGCCGGGACCGATGGCGTAGTTGAGCCCGCGGTACCATAGGTCGACCTCGAAGCCCTTGTAGGCCCAGAAGACCAGGAGAAATGCGCCTTGGGCCAGTGTGTAGCGGTCGCGTGTGGCCGGATCCAGTTTCAAATAAACAAAGGGCAGCAGGCCGCCGAAGATCGAGGTGGCCACGATGCCGTAAAGCCAACCCGTGCGATCGCGAAAAGCCGCCAGCTCGTTGAGGGCCGCATGGACGGGCGCGTTTCGGTAGTAAGCGACGACCAGGGCAACGGCACAGGCTTGCAGCACGAGTCCGGGCAATAGATGGGCGCGGGCGGCCCGCAGGCCGGCATGCCACGGGGCTTCACGAAGGACGGTGGGCGCGGACATAAAACCCGCAATTGTTGCGGACGGCCCGGAGTAGGCGAGCGGATTTGTAATTTTTGCCTCCGCTAAATTCCAAGTCCAAAATTTTCACCACAAAGGACACGGAGGTCGATCAAGCAAGACTCTGCATTACTTTTGCGCTAAGGCGGCGAAGTAAAGGAAGGGTAGTCCCATCTATTTACCCCTTCGCTCCCTTCGTCACCTTCGCGAGACATCTCCATTCGTACCTATTCGCCTGTCCTTTGTGCCTTTGTGGCGAAAGCCTGGGAGAATTCGCGTCTATTTGCGTTCATTCGCGGTTAGCCCAACCGGAATTTTTCGGGCCGCCCGTTTTTCGCTGCTACGATGGCGTGCGTTGCCGCCAAACCACGGCAAGGCGAAATCCAAACCTGTAGGATCGAACCATGAAAAAACAAATAAGCACGTTAATGGCCGTGGGCTTGCTCACGGTCATGGCTGGAAGCACCGCGATGCCCGCCCTGGCCCAAGCCCAGGATGCCGTCCCGGTTGGCTCAATCCATCCCACCGGCAAAGTCAAACGAGCCGATCTCCCGACGCTGGCAAAAATATCCCTCGATGATGCGGTCAAGGCCGCGGAAGCGAAGGTCCCTGGCATCGTGATCAGCGCCGATCTCAAGATGAAGCAAGGCAGCCTTCTGTATGCCATCAAGATTGTCGGCGCCAACAAGACCATCACCGGAATCGAAATCGATGCCGGCGACGGAAAGGTGCTCGAAGTGGGCAAGGGCTAACGTTTCGAATGCGTAGGCCCTGCCGGGCGGCGGACTTGGTGCACCAGGTCCGCCGTTTGCCGGGGGCGCCAGCCGATTAGATAGTTTCCAGTCTCATAATTGTTCTCGACCTCGACGGAGGCTGAAGCGGGAATCAGGGAAGTTCGTTCCGGGTTTCATGGCTTCCCTCTTTTATATATCTGGAATTGATCATGAGAACGACCACGAAAATTCCAAGGTTTGCTCGCCGGCGCTTGCGGCCTGACAATGTTGAGACACATTTGCCCCATCCCATGACCTCCCTGCTCAAAAGAACCTCCCTGTTGCTTGCCTTTCTCTGCGCGAGCCTCACCGCCCTGGCCAACTACCGCGTGTTGATACAATACAAGATCGGCGGCGACGGCGGCTACGATTACATCCGCGCCGATTCCGCGGCCCGCCGCCTCTACGTGTCGCATGGGACATGCGTCGAGGTGCTCAATACGGACACCGGCAAAAAGCTCGGCGAGATTGCGCCCGCCAATGGCGTGCACGGCGTTGCCGTCGCTCCGGAGTTCAATCACGGCTTTACCAGCAACGGCAAAGACAACACCGTTTCCATGTTCGACCTCAAGACGTTGCGGACGCTCAAGGTGATCCCGATCCATGGCGCGAAACCTGATGCCATCGCCTATGATTCCGACACCAAACAGGTGTTCGTTTGCTGCGGCGCCTCCGGCACGCTGGCCGCGATCGATGCTGCGACGGGAGAGTTCAAGGGCGCGGTCCTGATCGGCGGGGCGTTGGAGGAGCCGGCTTTCGATGGCCATGGCCGCGTGTTCGTCAATGTCGAGGACAAGAGCGCCATCGCCGTGGTCGACACCCGCTCGCTCAAATTAAAAACAACCTGGCTTCTGGCGCCCGGCGAAGGGCCGACCGGCCTGGCCATTGATCGCGAGCATCATCGCCTTTTCTCCGCCTGCGCCAATGGAGAACTTATTGTTCTCGATAGCGACACCGGAGTCATCGTGGCCACGCCGTCGATCGGCAAAAATCCCGATGGCGTGGTTTTTGAGCCGGCGACGGGTCGTGCGTTTGCTTCCTGCCGGGGCGGCACGCTTACCGTTGTGCAAGAGGAATCGCCCGCTGCTTATAGCGTCTTACAAACGGTGACCACGCAGTTAGGGGCGCGCACCATCGCGCTGGACGAGGATACCGGCCGGCTCTATCTCCCGACGGCCAAATTCGGCCCGCTGCCGGCTGACGGATCTTCCCATCGTCCGCCGATTTTGCCCGGTACTTTCACCGTGCTCGTGGTCGGACAGTGATCCGGCTTTATGCCCGTGGGGCTTCCCCACGGGCATCTAAAGCCGAATCTGGACACCGACGTAGCTCAAGAGCGACGCGCGCGGGCCGAGATTGCTGCTGAGGTCTCTCCCGAGAGCGAACATCAGCGACAGGTGATCGGACAAATCGATTTTGGTGCCGGCATTGACGATCCATTCCGTGCGGTCGAGGCGGTTGGACGCGTTCAGGTGGGTCTCGATGCCCAATTCCCAGCCGCTGATAACTTCGCGGCCGAAAGCGAGTCCGCCCATCCAACGGTCTTCGCCAGCCTGGGAGCTGAAAATATGCCCGCCGTCGAAGTCCACGGTGATTGGCCCAAGGTCTTTCTCGGCTTCGATCGGGAGCAGCAGGGCGGTGCCGGAATCGGCCAGCCCCCGTCGGTCGGAGTGCGAGCCGGGAACGAGAAACGTGAGTTGGGGAAAGACCGAGGCCTGCCAGCTGTGCTCGCCGGCATCGTAGAAACGCCATTTGGCGCCCACCGTGGAATCGCCCAGGCCCGCCTGGGAGCCATCATTGTCTTTGGCCACCGCCCAAGGAATTTCGCAGGTGACCTGGAAGCGGTCGCCGATGCCGTAATTGGCATCAAGGAGCGGCAGATCGATTTCGGTCGTTCCAGGCATGAGCTGGGTCGTCCAGCCCAGATTGATCTCCCATTTATTGTTGCCGGGAGTGCCGGGATCATCGGTGATCATCGGCGGGCTGCCCTGTGCGGCGAGGCGGGTCAGCCCGGCGGCCGCCAGCACAACGAGGGCGAGGAGGTGTTTCAACGGCATGAGGGAAAGCCCGATTGATGGGTCAAACATGGGCGAAGGGTCAACCCATGAACTCGTCACTGTTTTTGGAATGCGGGCGGGGTTGTCTGGAACAAGCCAACGAACTGCTTGGGCTCGACGCATCTTCTCATTGTCATTCCGAGCCTGGCGAGGTACCGAGCGAAGCGACATCAGCCATCTCACGTATATTTCCGATCTTGTGAGATCCTTCGCTGGCGCTCTGGATGACAAATGGAGACGCCACATACGCCAAGTTCATTGGCAGCTCCCAACGCAAAACGGAGTTTTGCCCCCGACGGGAAAGAAACAGCGGCTGTTTCCTAGAAGTGTAGCGAGGAATGACAAATCCTTTGAAGACGCGCCCTAAAAGAGAACGATACAACCGCGCCTTCAGTGCAACGCCCGCACGTAAGCGATCAATGCGGCGATATCGGCGTCACTGAGTTTCTTACCGAAAGTCGGCATCTCGCCTTTGATCCCGTTTTTAACGACGGTCGCGATCCGCCGGTCGCTCACCCATAAGTCGTGCAGGTCGGGGCCTTCGTCGCCGCGTGCATCGGTCCCATGGCAGTGGGCGCAATTGCCGAAATAAAGCTTTTCCCCTCGGGCCAGCAGGGCCCCGGGAGGCAGGCCGGCGATTTCCGCCGGGGCGAAATAGGGCGGCTGTTCGTGCGAATGCGCCGCCGCTTGATGCCGGAGAGCGATGGCCAGCGCGTTGGCCGCAGCCAACGCTGCGGCGCCGGCGGCCGCGCTCGCGAACAGGGCTTGGAGCGGGTTCATACAAATTGTTATTAAGGATGACGCGACCCGTCTATCGCGCGATACGGCCAAATCGATTCGTCGCTGGTTTCACGGGAACGCTTTGAGTAGCTCGCCGCCCCAGTAGCCGGTGGCGGCGATCAAGCCGGCGAGCAGGCAGAGTACGCCCACGTAACCGGCGTAGCCGTGCCGGGAGATTTGCTCGCGGGTGAGGCTGCGCCAGACCGCGACCGCGATCATCAGCATGAACGCCGGCCAAGCGAAGAGATGGTGCCAACGCAACGCACGGTCATGACCGAGCATCTCACCGCGCGTCATGACCAGACCGGAGACGACGGCGGGCAGGCCGCCCAGCGCGGCGACGAGGGCGGCATATCGGCCCGCGGTGCGCAACGTTACGGCTGCGGGCTTATGCCACAGGCACAACGCCGCCGTGTCGCTTAAGCAGGCGACAAAAATCAGGGCGATGGGAAAGTGCGTGGTGGCCCCATGCACATCCACCCAGAAATTCGAATTCATAGCGTGGCAGTCGGCGGGAAAACTCTGCTATCCCTTGTCCGCTAGCGTGGAATCCACGACGGCCAGCGGAGTGCCCGCTTCGACGTAAGAAACGTTGGTCAGCCCGAGAAACGAACGCAGACGCGTGGCTGCCACCTTCATCGGACCGGGCTTGGGCGCCGCGCCGGGAGCGGGCTGCGGAAACGCGGTGGATCGCGCGGTATGGAAGGTGATGTTGCCCTCGACCTTTTGCAGGACCTGATGGATGTGTCCGTTGAGCACGGTCACGGAACCGAATCGCTTGAGCAGCCGGAGCGCCTTTTCCGCATCGTCGGTGCCCCAGCCCCATTTCGGATAAACCGACCAGAGCGGGATATGCGCGTAGACGACGACGGGCGTGTCCGCGGCGAGCGGGGCGAGGTCCTTGGCCAACCAGTCGAGCTGCTCGGCGCCAATGGTGCCGAGACCGCCCTCGCCGATGTTGGCCACATTGACCAGACCGACGAAGTGCACGCCCTTTTGGTCGAAACTGTGCCAGCCGGAACCGAGGGTGCCCCGGCCGAAGCGATCGAGATACTGCGCACCGTTGTCGCTCAGAATATCGTGTTCGCCCGGCACGTAGAAAATCTGCTTGGTTTTGCAGTCTCGCAGCAGCTGCTCGAGGGTGTCGAATTCGTCGGATTCCGCGAGATGGCTGAGGTCGCCGGTGTGCAGAAGAAACTCGGGCGCCTGCGGCAGGGCGTTGATCCGCGCGATGGTTTCGCGAAAGGTCGCGGTCACGTCCTGGTTGATGGCGGCCTTGTTGAAACCGATATGGCTGTCGCTAATTTGCACGAAGTACAGCTGGCCGGCCGGTGGGGGCAGGGGCGCCCCGCCGGGGGGCTGGCCGAGCATTCGCGACGTGAGCACGCCGCCGCTGAGGGACCAGAGCACGCCGGTGCCGGTCCAGGCCATGCATTTGAGAAAGCCGCGGCGATCGATGCCGTCGTGATGGTGGTCGTGGAGGATGAGGTCATTCATTGAGACGAGGGTTGAAATAACGGTGAGGGTTCATCACGTTGCTACGATCCGCCCCG
>JBEKQH010000122.1:0-5767 GCA_049519915.1 Opitutaceae bacterium | reverse complement strand
TATCTTCAGCTGCATTCCGATCTTTAGGTCGTTTTCGCTCTTCATCACATCGTGGTTGGCCGCGTAAATATCGCGCCATTTGCTGCGTGTGCCATAGTAGCGCTGGCTGATGTTCATGAGCGTGTCGCCTTTCGCCACCATGTGCACGCGGCCCGCCGCGACCGGGGCAGGCGACAGGCCATGCCGCCCCAGGGGAGCGCGGACCGGCGCGGCCGCCGGTGGTCCGGCATTGAACGGAGCGCGCGTGATAATGGGCTGGGCGTTGGAAGACGGACTGGGCCCGGAATCGGTTTCTGGCTCGGACTCCGGCTCGGCCTGGGCCTGGGCGGACGGCCGGCGGGTCTCCGGCGGTAGGCGCGGTTCGGTGGGCAGGCTGGCCGGCGTGGCCGCCGGCGCCGCCTGGTTGGCGCGGGCGGCCGCAAGCTCGCTTTTCAATGCGTCGTTTTCTTTCTGCAGCCGGTCAACCACCTCGGTGAGATCCGGCCACGCCGCCTGACCGCCCAGAGGCTGGCCAGGCAGTGTGCGCGCAAACTCGCGCATGCAGGCCGCGATTTGCTGGCGCACCAGATCGGCCTTGGGGCTGTTCGGACGCAGCTCGAGATATTTCTTGAAGTGATAGATGGCGCTGACGGGGTCCTTGACGTGCTCTTGGTATAGCAGGGCCGCCTCGATCTGCGACTCAGGCGCGTCTTCGCCGCGTTTGGCGATAATCTTAAGGAATACGCCGAGCGCTTCCTGGTCGCGGCCTTGTTTTTCAAGCGATTTGCCGCGCTGATAGGCGGGATCATCTGTCTCCATCGCGGGAGAATACTCGTCATTGCGCGCACAACCGGCCAGGATCAGCCCGAGGCCGAGCACCAGCGGATAAAACGAACGGAAACGGGACATTGGAAAAGAAATTGAACGGAACCAGGAGTTCGCCATAGCAGACTGTTGAAAAACCATGTTGACTCACAGAGTCCTTTAACAGCCTGCCACGTTCCGCAAGCTGCCGCGGCAACTCAAACTCTAAATGATGCTCGATTCAAAATCCGCGCTCGCCCGCGCCCGCGCTTATCTCAACCTTGAGAAGGATGCGCTCACCGCCACGGCGGACAGCCTGGGCGAAGAATTTGTCGGCGTGGCGATCGCCATCGACGACGTGTCCGTCGCCGGCGGAAAACTGCTTTTCAGCGGCGTGGGCAAGTCCGCGAATATCGCACAAAAACTCGCGGGTACCTTCAACAGCACCGGGATCGCCTCGTGCTTTCTCGATGCGACCCAGGCCTTGCATGGCGACCTCGGCCTGTGCGCCGAGGGCGACCTGGCGATCTTGCTCAGCAACAGCGGACAGACCGAGGAAGTCGTGCGGCTCATACCGGTGCTGAAACGCTTTGGGGTGAAAATTGCCGCGCTCACCGGCGCGCCGGACTCGGACCTCGCCCGCAACGCCGACTTGCGGCTCATCTATCGCGTGCCGCGCGAGGCGTGTCCGCTGGCCCTCGCGCCCACCGCCAGCACCACGGCCGCGCTCGCACTCGGCGACGCGCTGGCCATGGTTTTGCTCGAGAGCCGCGGCCTGACCCGCGACGATTTCGCCAAATTTCACCCCGCCGGCACCCTCGGTCTGCAGCTTTTGCTCCGCGTCAAAGATATCATGCGCACGGGCGAGCGCGCGCCGGTCGCCCCACACACGGTGACGACGCAAGAAGCCATTCTCGCCATGACCAAGGCCAAGACGGGCAGCCTCGCGCTGGTCGATCCGAAGACCCGCAAGCTGACGGGCATCCTGACCGACGGCGATTTTCGCCGCAGCGCGCTGACCGGCCGGGATTTTTTGAAGAAGCCCGCCTCCACCTTCATGACCCGCTCGCCGAAGACGACCGTCGAGGATGCGCTCGTGGTGGACGCTCTGCGGCTGTTCGAACAACACAAGATCGACGACCTCATCGTCGTGAACGCGCGCGGAAAACCGGTCGGCCTGATCGACGGCCAGGATCTGCCCAAGCTGAAGATCGTGTAATATTTTGAGGTGGGGCGGAACCGCCCACCTCAAAATATCACTCGCCGACAAACGTGACGACCACCGTACGCGCGTGCGGAGCCTGGCGGTGTTCCCAGAGAAAAATCCCCTGCCATGTGCCAAGGAGCAGACGGCCTTCGCTGAAAGGCACCGTTTCACTCGTGCGTGTCAGAATCATTTTTATGTGGCTCGGCATGTCGTCGGGGCCTTCGAGCGTGTGCCTAAAACTCGGATCATCCGCTGGCACAAGCCGGTCTAGCCAGGCCTCGAGATCGCGCTGCGCGGTCGGGTCCGCATTTTCCATGATCACGAGACTCGCGCTCGTGTGCTGACAAAAAATTGTGGCCACGCCGCGGGTGAGGCCGCTGCGCGTCAGCTCGCGGCCCACGGTCTCGGTTATTTCGTGCAAACCCGGACCGCGCGGCCGAAGGGTAAGCGCAGCGTGACAAACTTTGAACATCCAACACTCAACATCAAACGCCCAACGTTCAAATTCAAGCCCCCTTGAACGTCCCTCCTTCGCCAAGGCTCAAGTAACAAGTAGCAAGTGGCCGGTAACAGTGAACCGTGAACCCCAGGCCGACTACACGCTACTCACTACTCGCCGCGACTCCTCATCCGCCACCTGCGCCGAGCGCGCTTTCGCCAGGTTTGGTCATGGACATGGGCTCGAGCGCCCGGTCGAGCGCAGCGGCGTCCATAAGCTTTCTCTCCAGGACGATTTCGCGGAGGGTCTTGTTCTTGGCCAGGGCTTCCTTGGCCACGGCCGCGGCGGCGTCATAACCGATGAAGGGATTGAGCGCGGTGACGAGCATAAGCGAGCGGTCCACCAGCTCCCGGCAACGCGCCGCATCGGCTTCAAGGCCGAGGACGCATTGTTTGGTGAAAGCTCGTGCTCCATTGGCGAGACAATGGATGCTCTCATGGAGCGCATGCGCGATAAGCGGGATCGTGACGTTGAGCTCGAAATGGCCGTCGCGGCCGCACGTGGCGACCATCTGCGAGAGTCCTTGGGTGTAAATGCAGACTTGGATGAGCATCTCGCTCATCACGGGATTGACTTTGCCGGGCATGATGGAGGAGCCGGGTTGCGTGGCCGGCAGGCGGAGCTCGGCAATGGCCGCACGGGGACCCGAGCCGAGCAGGCGGATGTCGTTGGCGATCTTTGTGAGGCTGGCGGCGATCGTGGTTAGGTGGCCGGCCACCTCTACGGCATCATCACGGCCCCCCTGAGCCTCGAAGTGATTGGCGGCCTCGCGAAAAGCCACGCCGGTCTTTTCACTGAGGATGCGACAGACTTTCCGCGGAAATTCGGGATGGCAGTTGATGCCGGTACCGACCGCGGTCCCGCCGACGGCAAGCTCGCCAAGTGCGACGATGGATTTCTGGGCCCGTTCAACGGCTTTGCGCACTTGCGCGGCGTAACCGGAAAATTCCTGGCCGAGGGTGAGGGGCGTGGCATCCATCAGGTGGGTGCGGCCAATTTTGACGATGCCGGAAAATTCGGCGGATTTTTTCTCGAGCGCAGCGGCCAGTTCGGCCAGCGCCGGCACCAGATTTTCCTTGAGCGCAACGGCGACGCTGACGTGGAGCGTCGTGGGGATAATATCGTTGGACGACTGGCCAAGATTTACGTCGTCATTGGGATGCACCGGCTTCTTGGAGGCAATAGCATGGCCGGTGAGCTGCGCGACACGGTTGGAGATGACCTCGTTGGCATTCATGTTGGTCGAGGTGCCGGAGCCAGTCTGAAAAACATCCACGGGGAAATGCGCGCTGAGTCGGCCGTCGACGATTTCGCGCGCAACCTGCTGGATGAGTTTGCTTTTCTCCGGGCTGAGCCGGCCGAGCTCTTCGTTGGCCAGGGCGCACGCCAGTTTCACGAGGCCAAGGCCGCGGATGAAGCCTTCGGGCATGGGACGCCCGCTGACGGGAAAGTTAAGCACGGCACGCTGGGTGGACGCTCCGTAAAGCGCATCGTCGGGCACTTGCATCTCTCCCATGGAGTCTTTTTCAGTTCGCATAGGGAGCAAACGCTACAGGGTATGCACCCCGCGGTAAACCGGAAAATAAAAAGCCCCGCGGTGAAAGCGGGGCGAAAATGGCTTACGGAAAAAGGGCTGCGCCTCTTAGAATTTGATCGACACGCGGTCGCCGTCGACTCCCAGGCGATCAGCATCGTCCGCGAGGCCTTCGTCGCCGACGCGAGTGGTGAGGCGTTGATGCATTGCCACAACAGGATCGACCGTGCCATTCAGACGCGCGTCGGTCAGGACCGCAATCAACCGCGCGTGCTGGGTTTCACTGGGCGACGAAACCTGGGTCAGCGGATCGGCCGCCGGCCGGACTTTGGCCTCGTCGTTGTAGGCTAAGCTGGACGCCAGACGCTGATTGGCGATGCGTTCGTCGGCAAAACTGGCGGAGAGCGTAGGCTCAGCGGAAGGTCCCGGTGTCTGTAGTTCATTCGCCAGCCAGGAGATGGCGGTGGAAATGCCCAGCGTGTCGGCGACCGGAGTCGCCGGCTGGCGCGCGGGCGGCGTCGGAGCTACGGCGACGGCGACCGCCTTTTCGACCGTCTCGACCACAGGCGCTTGCGGCCCAGGAGCATCGGCCCGCACAACGACCGGCGCGGGCGGCGCCTGTGGAACGGAAATCTGTAATTTGTTATCGGAACCGGCCAACTCGATCACCGGAGAATTGGATTCGTGAGCGACGAAAAAGGCAAAAGCCAGGGCCGCCGTGGCCCCCAGCGGTAGGTAGGACAGCCGCACGAGCGTCCGCGCCGCAGAATGCCACCAAGGCCGTTTCCCCACCAGCGCCGCCAGTTGTTTGGCCTGAAGTTCGCGATCAAATTGCGCCCAGAATTCAACCGGGGGGTGCTCGGCACGCTTGAGGTGCAACAAGTCTTCGAGGGTGATTTTGTCGGGTGGCAACTGGCTCATTTGCTCAAATAAGGTTGAAGCTCAGCCTGAAGCAGCTGCTTCGCGTAATGCAGACGGGAACGGACCGTGCCCACAGAGCAGTCCATAACTTCCGCAATCTCAGCGTGGCTAAGCCCATCAATCTCAAATAAAGTAATCACTGTTCGATGGTTGATAGACAACTTCTGCAGCGCATCGTTCAATTTTTCCTGGAGCTCTTTGACAAAGGCCTCGCGCTCAGCGCCGCTTTTATCGGTAAGCGCCGCAATCACTTCAGCGTTTTTTCCTTCTTCAACGATTTTTTCCAGGCTGAAAAAGGTGCGCAAACGGTTCTTCCGCAGGTGCGTGACGGTTGAATTGACGGCAATCCGATAAAGCCAGGTAAAGAAGGTGGCCTGCCCTTGAAACCGGTTGATGGACTGGAAGGCCTTGATGAAGGCGTCCTGGGTAAGATCGGCCGTGTCCTCGCGGTTGCCGGTCATATTGTAAATAACCGAATACAGTCGTTCGCGATATTTCAGGATAATGCGGTTGAAGGCCGCAACGTCCCCAGCCTGAACCTGTTGGACAATCGTCCGATCGGCATCGGCCTCGAGCTGACGCTCGGGAGACGCGACGAATGCCTTGGTTAACGTCTTGGACGCTTCCATGTTGGCGTAGTTAAATCAAAAATGACTGGACGGGCAAATTTAAACTTCAACGTTCAAAAATTAGGCGGTTGCGGCCAGATTTTCGATTTGAGCGCGCACCACATCGGCCAGTTGCCCAAGTAACGGCGTGGGCGGTTGCTTCGGCCAGGGTTTGAGCGCGGCTGAAGCCAGGTCCAACTCGGCCTGGATGGACT
>JBEKQH010000121.1:0-5790 GCA_049519915.1 Opitutaceae bacterium | reverse complement strand
GGTGAGACTTCCTGGGGCGTCCCGCTATATTGGGCGATGATCCAGCTGAAGATGAGGCCCATCACGCCGAGGAAGAGCACCGCCGCAATGTAGGTGGCCGGGTTGACCAGCAACATGCGGATCTCGTGATTGAGGATGGTCCAGAAGTGTTTCATTTTGAAAAACGGAAGCCAGAGACCGGAAGCCGGATGAAAGAAGGCGGAGCGCTTATAGGCATGGGCTTTATTTTTTTGATTCGGTTTCTGATCTCCGGACTCTGGCTTCCGGCTTCTGGCTTGCCGGCGGGTCCTTCACGTCCCAGCTCCGTTTGGTCGCGGCGAGAAAGACGTCTTCCAGCGTGGGGTGCGCCCGGCTAAGGGCGCGCACCCGGAAATTTTGGGCGGTCAGCGCGCGCCAGAGCGGTTCGCCCAGCTCGGCGTCCTGCTCGGTGGTCAGGGTGAAGGCGCGGAATCCGTCGCCGAACGACTCGGCGGCTTCGGCGACCTGCAGGGTCGGCTCGACTCCGGCGAGAAGAGCGGGCAGCGCGGTGGTGTCGCCGGCGATCTCGATCCGGTACGTCGAATGGCCGATGATTTCCCGGCGCAGCTTGGCCGGCGTCCCCTGCGCGACCACGCGGCCCCCGTTGATGATAAGCACGCGGTCACAGGTCATTTCGATCTCGGGCAGGATGTGGCTGGAGATGATGACGGTCATGCGGCCGCGCAGACTGGCGATGAGGTCTCGCACGATCAGGATCTGATGCGGGTCGAGGCCGATGGTGGGCTCATCCATGATGATGACGGGTGGCTCGGCCAGGATGGATTCGGCGATGCCGACCCGCTGCCGGTAGCCTTTGGAGAGCGTGCCGATGAGACGATGGCGGACGCGTTTGAGGTCGCAGAGTTCGAGGATTTCGTCGAGGCGCGGGCCGAGCTTGCGCCGGGGCACCTCCTTGAGGCGGCCGCGATAGTAAAGATACTCGATCACGCGCATGTCTTCCGGCAGCGGATTGTTCTCGGGCATGTAGCCGATCAGGCGCTTGATCTCGTCGGGCTGCGTGGCCACGGGCAGGCCGCAGAGGTGCACGCTGCCGGAGGTGGCGGGCAGGTAGCCGGTCAGGATGCGCATGGTCGTGCTCTTGCCGGCGCCGTTGGGGCCGAGAAAGCCGATGATTTCGCCGCGCGCGACGGTGAAACTGATGTCGTTGACGGCCAGGGCCCCGGAATAGGACTTGACGAGGTGGGAAACTTCGATGGCGGGAGCGACGGCGGTATCGGCAACGGGCATGGGATTAAGGTCGCTTCCAGTTCAACAGCCGTTTGACACGACTGCACCAGAAAAGTTTAGGGCGGGTTGAGCTGCCAGGCCGCGGCCAGGCCGCGCAGGGTGAGGTCGGGCACCGGGGTGAAGGGATGGCGCAGGCTCTTTTTGAGCAAGATGGCGCTGCTGCCGGTGGCGAGCACGTAGGGCAACGGTTCGCCGCGCGGCGCGAGCTCGGCCAGGACCGCCTCCAGCAAGGCCTGGATCATGCCGCCAAAACCGACCACGGTCCCGATGCGCATGGCCTCAAGGGTGGACTGGCCGATGGCCCCTGTGACCTCAAGCGATTCGTCCAGCATCGGCAAAAGCGCCGTTTGCTCGTGCAGGTAGCGGCGCATGAGTTCGACTCCGGGCGCGATGATACCTCCCTCGTAGCCGCGCGAACGGGTGATGATGTCGAACGTGACCGCTGTGCCGAGGTCGATGACGATGGCGGGCGAACCGAAGAACGCCTGGGCGCCGGCGGCGTTGGCCAGCCGGTCGGGGCCGATTTCCTGCGGGCGAGGGTAGCCGATGCGCACGCCGAGTTTTTTTTCGTGGGTGAGTTGAAAAACCGGTTGAAGCCGCTTCTGTCCGGCGAGGAGCCGCTGGAGTTTTTCGGTGGCCGCGGGCACGACGGAACAAAACGCCGCGCCTGCGATCGCGGGGTCCCCCGCCAGAATGTCGGTGAGCAAGGGCCCGAGGCCGTCGCGGGGGTCGTCGAGCCGGCGGGTGGGCAGCGCGCGTTGGAAGCCGGTCGCGCCGTTGGCGACGACGCCGTAATGCGTGTGGGTGTTGCCGATGTCGATGCAGAGCAGACTCATCGAGATTGAAGGTTGAAGGTTGAAAGTTGAAAGGCCAGCGCAAGCTCGGGTTGCAGGCGGATATTTCTTTCAACTCTCACCTCTCAACTTTCAACTCCGGATTCTTCGCCAGTGTCACTTCGCCCGCGCGGAAGCGGAGCATTTTTCCCGTATCGGCACGCAGGAGAAGCGAGCCCTCGCCGTCGATGCCGGCGGCGGTGCCGGGAATCTTTTTTTCGCCTTGGACGAGAACGATGGGCTGGCCGCGCAGCACGTCGTAGCGGGACCAGAGATCGGCGAAGAGCGGTTCATGGTCCCCCTCGACAAAGCCCGTGTAGGCGAGGAGCACGCGCCCGATCAGCGCCGCGGCGAAACGGTTGAGATCGAGCGGCGCGCCGGTCTGTTCGGCGAGGGACGTGGCGGTGGCGGCGAGGGGGCGGGGCCAGGCGTCGCGCGACGCGTTGACATTGAGGCCCAGGCCAAAGACGAGATCTCGGATTTGGTCGGCATCGACGCGCGCCTCGGTCAGCATGCCGCCGGCCTTGCGCCCGGCGAAGACCAGGTCGTTCGGCCATTTGAGGCCCGGCGCGAGGTGGCAGAAATTGGCGACGAGTTCGCAGATATTGACGCCCATCCACAGCGTGAAGGTCTGCATCCGCGCGGGTTCGAGACGGGGGCGGAAGGCAAAACTGGCGTAGAAATTTCCATTGGCCTCGCTGTGCCACGACCGACCGAAACGGCCCCGCCCGCGGGTCTGGCGCCGGGCGAGGACGGCGAACGGCGCGGGCCGGCCGGAGGCGAGCTGGCGCTCCGCTTCGTCGTTGGTGCTGTCGATTTCGTCGAAGACCGCCAGGGCAAAACCGCGCGCGCGCCGGCGCAGATGGGCTTCGATCAGGGCCAGGTTGAGCGTCGCGGGCGACCGCGCGAGCCGGTAACCCCGGCTGCGCACGGCTTTGAAGGCAAAGCCCTGGGTCCGGAGTTTCTCCATGTGCGACCAGATGCCGACCCGGCTCATGCCGAGTTTTTTGGCGAGGGCGCTCCCGGAAACGAACCCAGGTTCGCGGTCGAGCAGTTCGCGCAGGATGATGGTCTCGGGTTGGGTCATGGGAGCAAGTTCACCGTTCTCTGTTCACCGTTCGCAGCGGGTTGCCTGCAAAACCGTGAACGGTGAACCGTAAACCGTGAACTTTTCTTCATGTTTTCCAATCGAGGCCGATGTCGGTCCACACGCTGTGGTGCACGAGCGCGCCGGTGGAAATGAAATCGAGGCCGAGGCCGGCGAGGCGCGGCAGGTTTTTCAACGTGATGCCGCCGCTCGCTTCGGTGAAGGCGCGGCCGGCGATCTGCGTCACGGCGCGGCTGAGCCGCGCGGGCGTAAAATTGTCGAGCAGCAGGACCTCCGCGCCGGCGTCGAGGGCGGATGGGATCTGCGCGAGCGAATCGACCTCAATTTCCACGGGCAATTCGGGCGCGGTCCGTTTGGCCGCGGTGACGGCGGCGGCGAGGCCGCCGGCGGAGCCGAGCAGTGCGAGGTGGTTGTCCTTGAGCATCACGCGATCGAAGAGACCGAGGCGGTGGTTCCACCCGCCGCCGCAGGCGACGGCATATTTTTCGAGCATGCGGT
Organism: Opitutaceae bacterium; assembly: GCA_049519915.1. GTDB lineage: Bacteria > Verrucomicrobiota > Verrucomicrobiia > Opitutales > Opitutaceae > DASRHD01. The sequence continues at coordinate 2,085 of JBEKQH010000121.1, read as the reverse complement.
AGCCGGGGGTCGTCTTGCGCGTGTCGAGCAGGCGCGTGCGCGTGGCGCCGAGGGCCTCGACGTAGCGGCGCGTTTGCGTGGCCACGCCGCTGAGGCGCTGGAGAAAATTCAGGAGGATGCGTTCGGCCGCCAGGAGCGTGCGCGGGTCGCCGCTGAGCGTGGCGAGCACCGCGCCGGCGGGCCGCTGGGCGCCGTCGCGGGTATGAAGCTGGGCCGTGACCCGGCCGCCATAATTCGAAAGAATGAGCGGCAGCAAGGGCAGACCGCACACCGTGAGCGCCTCGCGGGCGACAAGATCGGCCGTGCCGGAACGCGCCGCCGCACCGGTGACGCTGGCCGTGGAGAGATCGCCCCCGCGCGCCGGACGCGTGCGCAAACCGAGCCCGTGCAAATCCTCGTCTCGGGCTATTTCGACCAGCCGCCGTAGATAAGCGAGGTCGAGGTCGTCCCAAGCGAGGCGCTGGAGCAGCTTGTCGGCGGACAATGGTTTGGGCGTGGCGGGCATGGCGGAGAGTAGCGAGTAGTGAGTAGCGTGTAGAGGCTATTTCAAAATTGAGGACGATGGCTATTTTGAATACTGAAACATTCCCTGCAGCTTGCTGCGGGGTTTTCAACGGGAAATTAGGACGCCGCCCGGCCAGCCCCGTGTGAGCCGGGCTGTGCAAACCGCGCGTCGAACCCCGGGGAAGAGCGCTGGCGGAGGGGCGGCGTTCAATTTTGAAGAAACCGCTAATGCCCGCTCATTGACGCTAAGGCGTATCTTCAACTTCACGAGTTCTCCTTTCTGTCATTCTGAGGGCAGCGAAGAATCCAGTGGGCCATGCTTGCCATATCCAAGTGGATTATTCGCTGCGCTCAGAATGACAAGCCATGCCGAAGTATCGAATTATCGTGAATTAGCGGTTAAAACGCAGCGTTGCGTTAGCCCCGCACCTGGCCGGTGCCGGTGACGAGCCACTTGTAACTGCAAAGCTCGTTCAGGCCCATCGGGCCGCGGGCATGGAGGCGGTCGGTGCTGATCCCGATCTCGGCGCCGAGGCCAAATTCAAAGCCGTCGTGAAAGCGCGTGCTGGCGTTCCAAAAAACCGTGGCGCTGTCCACGGCGGCCAAGAACTTCTGCGCGGCCGTTTCGTCGGCGGTGACGATGGCGTCGCTGTGCGCGGAGCTGTCGCGATTGATCGTGGCGATGGCGGTGTCGAGCGAATCGACCACGCGCACGGCGAGGATCAGGTCGAGAAATTCCGTCCGGTAATCCGCCTCGGTCGCGGGGGTGGCGGCCAGTTGTTCCCGGGCCAGGATCGCGGCGCTGGCGGCATCGCAGCGCAGCTCGACTTTTTGGGCGCGCAGGGCCCGCGCGGCCGAGGGCAGGAATTTTTCCGCGATGTCGCGGTGGACGAGAAGCTGCTCGGCCGCATTGCAGACGCCGGGACGGGAGACCTTGGCGTTCAGGAGGATCTTCTCCGCCATGGCCAAGTCTGCGGCCCGGTCGACATAGACAAAGCAGACGCCGGTGTAATGCTTGATGACCGGGATCGTGCTGTTTTGCGCGACGAAGCGGATGAGACTCTCGCCGCCGCGGGGAATAATACAGTGGATAAGCGAGTCGAGCTTGAGCAGCGTGGTGAGCGCGGCGCGGTCGGTGGTGGGAATGAGCTGAACCGCATCGGCGGGCAGGCCGGCCAGGGCCAACGCCTCTTGCACGAGGACGGCGAGCGCGGTGTTGGTGTGGAAACACTCGCTGCCGCCGCGAAGAATGGCGGCGTTGCCGGATTTCAGGCAGAGGATGGCGCAGTCGATGGTGACGTTGGGGCGCGCCTCATAAATGATGCCGACGACGCCGATCGGCACGCGGATCTTGCGAAGATGCAGGCCGTTGGGACGGGTGACCTCCTCCAAAAGGCCTCCGACCGGATCGGGCAGGGCCGCAACTTGGCGGACAGACTCGGCGAGGTGGGCGAGGCGCTTTGCGGTGAGAGTCAGCCGGTCAAGGGCGGAAGGCGTGAGGCCTGAGGCGTGGGGCGAGAGGAGATCTTTTTGATTCGCAGCCAGCAGATCGGCGGGCTTTTTTTCGAGCAACTCCGCCAG
>JBEKQH010000120.1:0-5792 GCA_049519915.1 Opitutaceae bacterium | reverse complement strand
AAGGATCTCACAAGATCGGACATATACGTGAGATGGCTGATGTCGCTTCGCTCGGTACCTCGCAAGGCTCGGAATGACAATGAGAAGAAGCGCCGAGCCTAAACAGTTCATTGGCCTGTTCCGGACAACCCCGACAAGTCGGGGTTGCTCAAGGTCTCTGGATGACAATTCAGAGGTTATCGGCGCGTTAAGGATAACGCGCCCTACCTCAAAGCTCGAATTCGTCGGGCCGTCGAAACCCACTACCCCGCCTTCGGCGGCTCCGTCACCCCACCGCTCCACTTGAGCTTGGTCCGCACGACGGAGAAGTGCGAATAATCCACGCGCTGGGCCAGCGGCAGCTTGAGCTTGGAAAGGCAAATCTCCACCGGCGTGGATTCGCAGGTGACGAGGTTGCGCTGGCCGTCGATCGCAACCAGCAGCCGGGAGTGGTCGCCGCGGTTGAAAACCCTCAGGCACACGCCGTGCTGGAAGATAATGGAGCGGTTGCTCAGCGTGTGCGGGCAGATGGGCGTCATCGCAATGACCTCGGCGCGAGGGTGGATGAGCGGGCCGCCGGCGGACAGATTGTAGGCCGTCGAACCCGTCGGAGTGCTGAAGATCAGTCCGTCGCACGAAAAGTCGGTCACGAGCTCGTCGTCGGCGAAGACTTCGAGCCGGACGAGGCGCGAGTTGAGTTCGTCCTTGATCAGCACGTCGTTGAGCGCGATTTCGTGCTGGCCTTGGCCGGTCGAGCAGTCGAGCAGTGAGCGCCAGGCCACCTGGTAGGCGCCGCCGAGCAACGCGGTGAATTGCGTCCGCGCTTCGTCGGCCGAAAACGTTGTGAGGAAACCGAGGCTGCCGCGGTTGACGCCGATGATAGGCACCTTGGCCTGCGCGGATTCGTGCACCACGCCGAGGAGGGTGCCGTCGCCGCCGATGACGCAGCAGGCGTCAAACCCCTTCAGGTAGCCGGCCGGCAGCGGAAATTGCGCTGTGTGCTCGATCTTCACGCCGGCTTTTTTCGCGATGGCCATCAGTCCCTGCGCGAGCTCGGGCGCTCCCTGTTTTTGCTCGTTGATGACGAAGGCGAGTTTGCGAATGGGCTGCATGGCGGGTTAACCACGAATGCACACTAATTTTCACCAATAGCCAAACCAGATTAATGAGTCTGAACGATCCTTTTTAAACCGCGAATAAACGCGAATGGACGCGAATTTTAGGTGAAGGGCAGCCGGTCAAATGTAGTCGGCCTCGTTGAGGCGGGTGTGGCGGGGTGGAGCGCGGCGTCCTTGGGCTTCGTAGTTTTAGCGAAGAATTTCCCCCTCTGTCGCCGACTTGCTTCGATTATTCGCGTTAATTCGCGGTTCAAATGCCTTGTTCAGTCCTTCTTCAACCCCAACAGGAATTCGCGGTTGCCGTCGGCCCCGGAGACGGGCGACTCCATTTCACCGACGAGCTGCGCGCCGGGCAGCTCGGCCAGCGCGAAATCGCGCACGCCGGCGAGCGCCGCCTGGCGGACCGCATCGTCACGAATGACTCCGCGGCCTTTGTCGGCCTCGGCTTTGCCCGCCTCGAACTGCGGCTTGACCAATGCCACCAGGATTCCGCCCGCTCGTAAGAACGGCCAGACGGCCGGCAGCACGGACTTGAGCGAGATAAACGACAAGTCCATCACGACCGCGTCATAGCTGGAGCGGGGCAGGTCGCCGGCGCGCAGATGGCGGGCGTTGAGCTGTTCGAGATTGGTCACGCGTGGATCGGCTCTGAGCTTTCCATGCAATTGCGCGCGGCCGACATCGACGCAGGTCGCGCTGGCGGCGCCGGCCTGCAAGGCGCAGTCGGTAAAGCCGCCGGTGGAGGCGCCGACGTCGAGCACGTGCGCGCCGCGCAAATCGATCGGAAATTTCTCCAGGAAAGCCGCGAGTTTTTCGCCGCCGCGGCCGACAAAGCGCGGTGGCTGTTCGAGCGCCAATTCCACGTCCTCCGGAAATTCTCGGCCGGGTTTGTCGAGCCTCTCGGTGCCGCGCCACACGCGGCCGGCCAGGATCAGCGCCTTGGCTTGCGTGCGCGTTTCGGCCAGGCCCCGGGCCAGGAGCAATTCGTCGAGGCGGATTTTTTTGGCGGGCATGTGGACGTTTATATCGCTGCAGCGCGGCTTGGTGTGGGCGGGGCGCCCCATAAATTGTCATTCCGAGTGCAGCGAGGAATCTCGATCTATTCTTGTTGCCAACCAAAAGGGCGAGATTCTTCGCTCCGCTGCCAATGAACTTGGTGTCTCCATTTGTCATCCAGAGCGCCGGCGAAGGATCTCACAAGAGCAGAAATATATGTGAGATGGCTGATGTCGCTTCGCTCGGTACCTCGCAAGGCTCGGAATGACAATGAGAAGACAGGTCGAGTCTAAACAGTTCATTGGCTTGTTCCAGGCAACCCCGACAAGTCGGGGTTGCTTAGAGTCTCTGAATGACAACCGTGTTTTTGTCATTCCGAGTGCAGCGAGGAATCGCCCGTTCTCGCGAGGTGAGCCCGCTTCGTCCCTCGATTTACACGGGGCCTTGAGCCGTTTCGACAGGCTCAAGGCCCGAGCTGGTCGAAAAGTTGCTCGAAACGGCAAGTGCCGACTCGGTCCAAGTAGATCCTTCACTTCGTTCAGGATGACAAAGAAATGTTGAAAACCATGTCTTATCGCAGTTTCTGCCGTGCGGGCGACCAGCAAGTCGTGCGCCCGCCGATTTCCGCCCGCGCCAGAGGCTTTTTTGTCCGCGGACACCGGCCACCGTCCTCCCAGCGATGGGGAAACAGCCAGTTCTTCGGCGGATCGGCGAGCGTCTCGCCGATAGTGGCGAGCGCGTGCCGGCAAACCCAGCGGAGCTCGCGATGGAGTGCGCGCACCTCGACCGGCGTCAGCCGGCCGGCCGGTTTTTTAGGATGAAGGGCGGCGCGCCAGAGCACCTCGTCGGCCATCCAATTGCCGATGCCGGGAAACCGTTCCTGCATCAGCAGGACGGCCTTGATCGGCGAGCGGGCGCGGCGGCGCAGGAACGCGGCCACGGCTTCAACCGTGAATGCATCCGACAAAATCGGCGGCGCCAGACGCGTCCACCAGGCGGGCGGCGCGTCGCCTAGAGTAAATTGGATTTGGCCGAACATGCGCGGATCGGAAAAGACGAGCGCGTGCGTAGCGAACACGAGCACGAGATGATCGTGCTTCGTCGGTGCATAGCCGGCGAATTCGGCGTGCAGACGGCCGCTCAGGCCGAGATGCACGCCGAGCGAGGCGTTTTCCTTTGCTGGTCGAATTACGGAAGGCATGCCTTCCGCTTTCGCCGCGGCTGCGCCCTTTCCGGTGCTAAATCGAAAAAGCATTTGTTTGGCCGCGGCCCGGGAAGAGAGCAGGGTGGCGCCGGTTAGCGCAGCGCGGACGGCGCGGGCATCGGTGCCGCGGAAAACCTTGGCCCGATCGTGCGCGAGCACCGTGCGAACGGTCTGGCCCAGGCCGGGATTCCACTGCTTGCGGTAATATTCGACTTCGGCGAGCTCGGGCATGGGGAGATTTTACATTTTACACCAAGGTCGCAAAGGTCGCGAAGGAATAAAACTCTTACCACGGATGACATGGATTAACACGGATGGGATGAGGACCGATCTTCGATCGTTGACTATCGATGCGCATCAGTGATCAAAACTCTGGATCGATCTTTGCGATCTTCGTGTAAAATTAAGTCAGAGTCTCCATGAAGGCCGCGAAGTCGGCGAAGACCGGCACGTTCTTTTCCGCCACAATCGGCAGCGTGCGAGGATCGACTTTCCCGGTGCAGACCGCGACCGGCCGGATGCCGGCGGCCAGCCCGGCGCCGATATCCGCCGCGGAGTCGCCGACCATGTAACTTTGCGCGGGATCGAGCCTGTGCTGGGCCAGCATCTCCAAGATAAACTTTGGCGACGGCTTGCGATAAACGATGGGCTGTTCCGACGTTTCGGGCGCGATGCACTCGCCGTCGAAGAGCGGCGTCGGCAGACCGAGAAGCTGCTCCATCCGGGCGTTGACCCGGTGCGTGTCTTCGAGCGTGTGGTAACCGCGGCCGATGCCGGACTGGTTGGTGAACAGAAAAAGCTTAAAGCCGAGCGATCGGGCCCGGCGGAGGCCGTCAGCCGCGCCGGGGATCAGTTCCACGCCGGCGGGGTCGGCCAGATACACCTTGTCCACGATGAGCGTGCCATCGCGATCGAGAAATAGAGCGCGGTTCACGAAACGTAAGCGAGGAGTTCGTTGGGAGTGACGGTGGCCGTGCCGAGTTTGCCGACGACCACGCCGGCCGCGGCGTTGGCAAAATGGGCGGCGGTCTCCAGGTCGGTGCCGGCGCGCAGGGCGAGCACCAGCGCCGCCAACGCGGTATCGCCCGCGCCGGAGACATCGAAGACCTCGCGCGCCGCCGTCGGAATCGTCTTGCCGGCCCGGCCGTCTTCGCTGAGCAGCATGCCGTCTTCGCCGAGCGTAACGACGAGGTGACGGGTGTGATAAAGCTCGTGGAGACGGCCGCAGATTTCCGCGGAGGGAAACGGCGCATGCGGGTCGGGTTCGAGGCCGGCGAGCTGGAGCGATTCTTTTTTATTGGGCGTGATGAGATCGAGATCGTGGAAGGCGAGCTTGCGGCGGGGCTTGGGGTCGAGCGCGATGAACTTGCCGGCGGTGTGCGCCAGTTGAAAAATCGTCTCGACCAAGGCGTCGTCAATCATTCCCTTGGCGTAATCCGAGATGATGACGGCATCAGCCGCATGAATGGGCGCGCCGAGCAGGCCCGCGATCTGGGCCGGGTCGAGCCGGTAGGCAACGGGCGGCAACTCGCGATCCAGCCGGCATAGCTGCTGGCGTTGCACGAGGACGCGGGTTTTGACCACGGTGGAGCCTTTGCAGGGCGCGGCAATGGGCTGGACGTTGCGCTCGTAGAGAAGGTTTCTCAGCTTCTTGCCCGCATCGTCGTGGGCCATGCAGCCGGCGACGGCGGTGTGGGCGCCCAGGGCGGCGAGGTTGAGGGCGACATTGGCCGCGCCGCCGGCGGTATAACTGTCGCGTGCGATGTCCACCACGGGCACCGGCGCTTCGGGCGAGATGCGCGTGGCGTCGCCCCAGATATAATGGTCGAGCATCACGTCGCCAACGACAAGAATGCGCAGTTTCGAAATTTTCTCCAGCAGGGCGCGGGTTTGGTCGGGCGTGATGGGCATGAAAAAGAATGAGACCGGTATTTTGTTAGGAATCCAGGAAGGCAGGAAAAAACACCCAACGTGACTCTTTTTCCCGGCTTCCTGGATTCCTAATTAATTTTGAGTTGGAAAGTCGTGTTTTCGCAATCGAGTTCAACGCAGTTCCCAATCGTAATGATACTTTGAAAGCATTCTCGGCCGGCTATCGGTGACGTGGACGACATCCTCGATGCGGCAAGCGCCCAGGCCCGGGTAATAAAGCCCTGGCTCGACCGTAACCACGGCGCCTTTTTTCAAGGCGGTGTCGGCCGTCGCGCCCAGGCGCGGCGGTTCGTGGACCTCCAGGCCGACGCCGTGACCGGTCCCGTGGAAAAAGCCGGTCGAGCCGGTGGCGGCATGGCTCGTCTTGTAGCCGAGCGATTCAAAATAAGCGACGACTTGCCCATGCACATCCCGGCCGCTGACCCCGGTGCGGATGTGCCGCAGGGCGAGTTTTTGCGCTGAGCGGACGGCGGCGACGAGCGCCCTTTGCGCCTCATGGGCCCGTCCTTTGAGAAAGGTGCGCGTCATATCGCCGAAATAGCCGGTTTTGCTCACCCGCGGAA
>JBEKQH010000119.1:0-5802 GCA_049519915.1 Opitutaceae bacterium | reverse complement strand
GTTTGCTCACGCCGCCAAACGACGTGCTTTCCTCCGCGATCATGAACACGCCCGGATGATAGTGGTGCGCGAGGTCGTTGGCCTGGCGCAGGAAGCTGATCGCGTCGATGTTCTCGCGCCCGCCGTATTTGTTCGGAATCCATTCGCCCTCCTTGCGCGAATAGTCGAGGTAGAGCATCGAGGCCACGGCGTCCACGCGCAGGCCGTCGATATGGTAGCGGTCGAACCACGACAGGGCGCTGGCGATGAGAAAACCGCGCACCTCGTTGCGGCCGTAGTTGAAAATGAGGGTGCCCCAGTCCATGTGCTCGCCCTGCCGGGGATCGGCGTGCTCGTAGAGATGGGTGCCGTCAAACTCCGCCAGCGCAAAGGTGTCGCGCGGAAAATGCGCCGGCACCCAGTCGAGGATCACCCCGATGCCGCGCTGGTGCAGATGGTCGACGAAATACGCAAAATCCTCCGGCGAACCGTAGCGGTGGGTCGGCGCAAAAAAGCCGGTCACCTGGTAGCCCCACGAGCCGGTGAACGGATGCTCCGAAACCGGCATGAGTTCGACGTGGGTGAAACCCATCTCAACCACGTAATCGGCCAGCAGCGGCGCCATTTCGCGGTAGGTCAGCGGACGGTTTGCGTCTTCGACTACGCGGCGCCATGAGCCGAGATGCACTTCATAGACGGAAACCGGACGGTCGAGCTGGCCGGCCAGCGCGCGCCGTTGCTCGAGCCAGGCGGCATCGTGCCAGGTGAATTTTTTCGGGTCGCAGACGATGGAGGCGTTGTTCGGCGGCGCCTCAAAATAGGTGCCGTAGGGGTCGGTCTTGATCCGCAGGTGGCCCTGCTGATCGAAAATTTCGAATTTGTAAATCTCGCCCTCGCCCAGCCCGGGGATAAACAACTCCCAGACGCCCGAAGCGCCCAGCCGCCGCATCGGGTGGAAGCGGCCGTCCCAATGGTTGAAATTGCCGACGACGGAGAGGCGCGCGGCGTTGGGCGCCCAGACCGCAAACGCGACGCCCTTCACTTCGTCGATCACCCGCGGATGGGCGCCCAGCTTGTCGTGGGCACGGTGTTCGTTGCCCTCGTTAAAAAGATAAAGGTCCTGTTCGCTCAGCGTCGGCCCGAAAGCATATGGGTCGGAAAACTGCCGCATCTCGCCGTTGCGCAGCGCAGCGCGCAGCTGGTAGCGGAAGCAGGCCTTCTTGCGCGGGATAAAGATCTCGAAGAAGCCTTCCTCGGCCAGCCGTTTCATCGGCCAAGCCTCGCCGGTGGCCAGGTCGACCACGTGGCATTGCTCCGCCTCACGCACAAACGCGCGCAGCACGACGCCCTGACTGCGGCCATGCACGCAGGGATGCATGCCGAGAAGGTCATGCGGGGTGGCATGCCGGGCTTCGAGAAAGGACGTCAGTTCTGGTTTTGAAATAATCACGGGGCGGTGGAAACGGTCTCAAATTTGAAACGAAGTCGGCATTTGCAGCCTAATGAGTTGTGCGAAATGAGCCGCGCCGTCGAGCAGACTATTTGGCCTTTGAGATTTTCCGAGGCTCTTTGGCGTTTGGAATTTCATTTAGGAAAAACGCCCATGACCAAAAGGCCAAACGCCAAAGAAATCCGAGGGCCGAAGAGACAATCCGAGATTCCTCGCGCTGCTCGGAATGACAGGAGGAGAAAGGGAATGACAGAAAGAAATTTAACCGCAGATGAACGCAGATGGACGCGGATTCGGATTCGCCTCCTGTCACTTGCCGCTTGTTACCTGGAACTTAGCCAGTTCAGCGTTCAGTTTTCAGCCCTTCAGCAATCTGCGTCTATTCGCGTTCATCTGCGGTTAAAACTATTTGGATCATTTTTCCCTGATTCGGATGATTAAGAGGGAAACCCAGAAGCCAGGAGATTGGCCATCGGACTTAAAGCGTCTTGAGGTCAAGCGCTCCACCTCGGGGTTTTGTCCTTCAGTTTTCAGTCCTTCAGCGTTCAGTGTTCAGCGTTCCTCCTCCTTCGTTGGATGTTGGATGTTCAAAGGGAGATTCCTCGCCAGGGTCTCGGAATGACAGAGGAAAGAACGGAATGGCCGGGGAAAAAGGAATGAGAGCCGACAAACATGGCCTCGGTTCCAAAATGGCCCAGCCATTTTGGTTCAGCCGGGTGGAGACGAAGCCCGACCCGCTGCTACCCGGTGTTTTTCAACCCGCCCGAAATGCCGTTGATCGTCAGTTCGATCACACCGTGCAGCGCGGCCTTTTCCTCCGCCCCGGGATTTTTGGCCGAACGCAGGCGGCGCATCATCTCCACTTGGATATAGTTGAGCGGGTCGATGTACGGGTTGCGCAATTGCACGGAGCGCAACAGCACCGGCTCGGTGCCCAACAACTGCTTCTGGCCCGTCACCGCAAGAATGGCCTGCTCGGTGCGCGCAAACTCCTCCTCGATCAAGCCAAAGATCCGCCGGCGGACCTTTTCGTCCTCGACGAGCGAGCTGTAAAGCGCGGCGATTTTCATGTCCGCCTTGCGCATGGTGAGCTGCGCGTTGTCGATGGTCGTCTGGAAAAACGGCCACTCCGCATGCATAGTGCGCAGCAGTTTTTTTCCGCGGCGACCGCGCTCCAGCACGGACGTGAGGGCCGACCCGAGCCCGAACCAGCCAGGGAAGCCGAACCGGCTCTGCATCCACGAAAAGACCCAGGGGATGGCACGCAGGTCGTCAACGCTCTGCGTGTTGCGACGGTAGCTCGGCCGCGAGCCGAGTTTGAGCTGGCTGATCTCCTCGATCGGCGTGGCCTGCTTCCAAAACGCCAGGAAATCCGGGTCGTCGTGCACCAGGGCGCGATAACTGGCGTAGCCCGCGGCGGACATCAGTTCCATCGCCTCGCGCCATTCGTCGGGCGTGCGGGTCTCGGTCTGCGCGGCATGCGTGCCAAGCAGCACGCCATAGGCCATCTGTTCGAGAATGCGATGGGCAAGGTCGGGATCGTGATACCGCGTCGAAAGCACCTCGCCTTGCTCAGTCACCCGGATCCCTCCGTCGCGCAGGGCCACCGGCTGCGCCAGAATGGCCTTGGCCGCCGGTCCGCCGCCGCGCGCGATGCTGCCTCCTCGGCCGTGAAAAAGCGTCACCCGCACGCCCGACTCCCGGCACACGCGCGCAATCGTCTCTTGCGCCTTGTAGAGCGCCCAGTTGGCCGTGAGGTATCCGCAGTCCTTGTTGCTGTCGGAATAGCCTAGCATCACGTGCTGATGGCGGTCGTCCCTTTCCAGGAGCGGCGCGTAGCCCGGTTGCGAGAAAAGCGCAGCCAGAACCTGCGGGGCGCGATCGAGGTCGGCCAACGTTTCGAACAGCGGCGCAATGGGCAACGCCGCACCTGCTAGTTGTTGCAGCAGGACTACTTCCAATACGTCGGACACCCCGTTGGTCATGCTGATGATATAAACGCCCAACGCCTGCGGCCCGAGTTTTTCCGCGGCCCGCGCGGCCAGGCGCAGCGGATCGATGACGTCGCGGGTGGCCGAACCCAGCGTGTCCAACCGAGCCGCGGACAACGGCTCAACGCGACCCAAGGCCGCATCCAACGCGGCGATCTTTTCCGCCTCGGTCAATTTCGAATAGTTTTCCAGCCAACCCATCGCGGCAAAAATCTCCGCCACCGCCGCCTCGTGCGGGCCGGAATGCTGGCGCAGGTCAAGCCGGGCCGTATGCAGGCCGAATACCTCAAGCTGGCACCGCGCATCGCTCAATTCGCCGCCAGCCAGCAAGGCGCCGCGGCCCGACCGCAGGCTGTCGCGGATGGCGTCAAGGGTTTCTTCCACGGTCTCGCGCGTGAGACAAAGCTCACCGGGAGTTTCGAACAAGGCGGGGGCGCCCATTTCGTCGACCGCCAGCGTCAGCCGGTCGCGGAGGCCGCCGAGCAGCTGGCGGTACGGCTCGTTGGGATACCGGCTGGTCAGCGCTTCGACGTGCGAGCTGAGGTGGCGGTTTTCCTTGAGCAGCTTTTTCATCCGCGCCGAGATGGCGTCGCGCCGGATCGAAAGGGTGAGCAGGCGGGAAAGCTCGCGCGCCTCCAGGCGCAGCTTCTCCAGGGCCAGACGGCGGTGCAGCACGAGGGTCTTGGCGGTGACCTGCGCCGTGACGTTCGGGTTGCCGTCGCGATCGCCGCCGATCCATGAGCCAAACGTCAGCCAGCGCGCCGGGGCGCGCACCCCGGGAAAGTGACGGGCCAGGGCGCGCTCAAAATCGTCCTGCAACCGCGGCAGCGTGCGCCAGAGCACCGTGTCGAAATACCACAGGCCCGTGCGCACTTCGTCGGTGACTTCCGGGTGCGCCAGCCGGCTGCGATCGGTCAGCCAGAGCGAGGTGATTTCCCGTTCGATGCAGTCGGGATCCATGGCGCCCAGTTCGTTGCGCTCCGGGTCGGCCCGCTGGCGCAGCAGCTGGCCGAGCCGGCCGAGCTTGGTCAGCAGGGTGCGGCGCTTCGACTCGGTCGGGTGCGCGGTAAAGACCAGTTCGATGCCCACGCGATCGGCCAGGGCTTGCATCGCTTCCGCGGATACGCCGCGGCTTTTCAACTCGACCACGGCGGCCTCGATCGACTCGCGGATCGGTGGTGCCGCCGCGGAATGGTCAGCCAGCCGCGCCGCCCGGCGCTCGCGCAGCAGATGGATGCGGAAGTTCTCCTCGGCCAGATTGACCAGCTCGAAATAAAGGGTGAAAGCCATGGCCTGATTGAAGGCCCGGGCGGGATCGAGCTCGGCCACGGTCGCGGCCAGATCGGCGGCAGCCTGCGAGTCGCCCGCCCGGCTGGCCTTGGCCCGCTGACGCAGCCGCTCGATAAGATCGAAGGTTTCCTGGCCTTCAAGCCGGGCGATCACCCGGCCAAGAACGCCGCCCAGCATGCGGATCTCGGCCCTAAGCTGGGTCATCTCGCGAAGCGCGCTGGAGGGTCGGCGGGTGGGTTGGGCCATCGGCAATTGGACGTAAGGGCCGGGACAATGGCCGGATTACACCCGGTGGAAAAGCGAAAAGTAGGCCGATCGGCACACGGAGGCTTGCTAGCATGCCTCTAACCTATTTACTCGGCCCCTTTAAATGCGTCGTTGTTTGATTGCCCTGCTTATGCTGGCTGCGACCCTGCACGCCGCATCCTTTCTGCCAGAAATTACCGGCAAGTCGTCCACCTACGACTTGAACACGCAGGAGACCGTCATCGCCGGCGACGCCCAGCTCGTCTACGGCGACGCCGTGTTGACGGCGGACGAGATCCGCTTCAACCGAAACACCAATATTGCCACCGCCGATGGCCGGGTCGTGCTCACTCACGGCACCCAGCGGTTGCTGACCGATCACCTGACCTACCGGCTGTCGGACGGGTTTTTTCAGGTCGGGCGGGTGCGCCTGGGCGAATATCCGTTTTATGTCTCGGCCGATTCGGCCGCGGGGACGAAGGCCAAGATCACCTTCAAGAACGCCTATTTCACGTTGCACGAGCCCAATCCCTTCACGCCGACCGTGCACGCCGAAACGCTCGTCTACGAGCCCGGGAAATTTCTGAGCGCCGATGGGAACAGCGTCGGCGTCGGTCCCGTGCGGCCGCTGATCCTGCCGCATTTCAACCAACGGATCGAAGACAATCCCTTGCTTTCGGATTTTACCGCCGACGCCGGTTACCGCAGCAATCTCGGTCCCTACGCCGGGGTCGGGCTGGAATTGCCGGTGATGCCCGACGCAAAGCTCGGCGGCAGCGTCGATTACTACATCAAACGCGGCGTTCTGCTCAGCCCCGTGGGCCGCTATGGATACAGCGGTCCCGA
>JBEKQH010000118.1:0-5869 GCA_049519915.1 Opitutaceae bacterium | reverse complement strand
ATCCACTTCGCGTGCTGATTATCGACGATGAAGTCCAGATCCGCCGGCTGCTGCGGGTGACCCTGGAACCGGGCGGATACGAGGTGAACGAAGCCGAAACCGGGCAGCTCGGATTGACCGAGGCCGCCGGCCTTCACCCCGACGGGATCGTGCTCGACCTCGGGCTGCCGGACATGGACGGCAAGGATGTTTTGCGCCGGCTGCGCGAGTGGTCGCAAGTGCCGGTACTGGTGCTGACGGTGCGGGATAGCGAACAGGAGACGATCGCCGCGCTCGATGCTGGCGCCGACGATTACCTGACCAAGCCTTTCCGCGGACGCGAGCTGCTCGCCCGGTTGCGGGCGGTTATGCGCCGCGCACAGCCGGCCAACGAAGAAACCGTCGTGCGATTTGGGGACGTGGAAGTGGATTTTGTGGCCCGCACCGTCCAGCGCGGCGGACAGGACGTAAAGCTCTCGGCCAAAGAATACGATTTCCTGCGTTACTTGGCGCTCCATCGCGGCCGGGTGGTCACACATCGCCAAGTTTTGCGCGAACTCTGGGGCGCCAATGCCGAAGATAACACTCACTATCTCTGGGTCTACATGACCCATCTGCGGCAAAAGCTGGAGACCAACCCGCACGAACCCAAATTTTTGAAGACCGAGGCGGGTATCGGCTACCGGCTGATGGTCGAGGCGTAAGATGGGCGATGGTTTGCCCCGATTCGGAGACTTTTTTCGTTCTCGTTCTCGAACCGGCAGGGCGTGTTTTCGGTTGAAGAGGGAAACCAGGAAGCCGGGAAAATCATTCCAGCTTTTATAGCTTCCCGCCTTTGTCATGAATTGGATCCGACCGAACGAGAATGATTTGAAGCTTCGGGATGCGGATTGAGATCATGGCCGCTTTCGATTGATGTATCCTATTGATTAACAATATCTATTTCGGGCCGCACTTGACAGCTCCCGGCATTTGGTCTTTCACCCCAAGCTTCGCAGTCTAAGTTGCGCCTCCTTCCTGAGGCGCGACGCGGAGAAACCAAACTCTCCGGAGCAATCCGGGGATGGGGCGAACGGCGCCGGGCAACCGGTGGCCGCGGTCACTTCCACGACCGAGCCCGACAGCTAACTTCGCCGACGCCTGGAAGGGCGATCCTCTGGGCCCGCACAGGCGGAACCCACGGTCTCCCCAAGTCTAAAGTTCAATTTGCGGCGCAGGGGCCTCACCCTTGCCCCGCGCTTCTCGGAGATCGGCATGAGCATCAAACATCTGCTGCTAGGCAAACCGCGGGACGTCCACGATCCGCATCTTTTCCATAAAATCTCGCTGATCGCGTTTCTCGCGTGGGTGGGCCTCGGCGCCGACGGACTTAGCTCCTCGGCCTACGGTCCGGACGAGGCGTTTCGCGGTATTCTCGAAGGGGGCGATCACACCTACCTCGCGATTGCGCTGGCGCTGGCGACGGCAGGCACGGTCTTCATCATCTCGCTCGCCTACAGCAAATTGATCGAGCATTTCCCGGCAGGCGGCGGCGGCTATGTCGTCGCCACCAAGTTGCTCGGGCCCTCCTGGGGCGTCGTTTCAGGCTGCGCGCTGCTGGTGGACTATGTCCTCACCATCACGACGTCCATGGCCTCGGCCGTGGACCAGATCTTCAGCTTCATCCCCGCTCAGTATGCGCATGTCAAACTGCCCATCGAGTGCCTGCTCATCGTCGTGCTCATTCTCCTCAATTTGCGCGGGGTGAAGGAATCGGTGGCCATCGTGGTGCCGATTTTCATGCTATTCGTCGTCACGCATGCGATCATCCTCGTCGGCTGCGTCGTGATTCACGGACACAACGCTCCGGCGATGGCGGCGCAACTTGGGAACGGGCTCCGCCGGGACCTTCACCAACTCGGTTTGTGGGCGATTTTCCTGATTTTCATGAAAGCCTATTCGCGCGGCGCGGGCACCTACACCGGCATCGAAGCGGTGTCGAACGGCGTGCCCATCATGCGCGAGCCAAGAGTGGCCACCGCCAAGCGGACCATGCTTTACATGGCCAGTTCGCTCGCCATCACCGCCGGTGGCATCCTGTTCTGCTACCTCCTCACGAATTCGAGGCCGGAGGACGGCAAGACGCTCAATGCCGTGCTGATCGAGCGGCTGGGGTTTGGCGAATGGTTTGTGGTGCTTTCCTTGGTGGCGGAGGGCGGCTTGCTGTTGGTGGCGGCGCAAACCGGCTTCATCGACGGGCCGCGGGTGATGGCCAACATGTCGCTGGACGGGTGGCTGCCGAACCGCTTCAGCGCGTTGTCCGAGCGGCTGACGACGCATTACGGCGTGCTCCTGATTGGCGGCGCGGCTATCGTCAGCCTCTTTTACACCGGCGGCGACGTGACCGTCCTGGTGACAATGTATTCGATCAACGTGTTCGTGACCTTCTCGCTCTCGCAACTCGGCATGTGCCGGTTTTGGCTGCAAGAACACCGCCAAACGCACTTGTCATGGAAACGCGCGTTTCTGTTGCACGCCGTGGCCCTGGTGCTCTGCGTCCTGATTCTGGTCATGGTCGTGGCGGCTAAATTTAAAGAAGGCGCCTGGATGACGCTCCTCGTCACCTCGGCCCTGATCGCATTGTGCTGGTTCATCCGCCGCCACTACCGCAGCGTGCGCCAGCGCGTGCGCCAACTGTCGGAAATCCTGGACGATCTGCCAAAATCTTCGCATCCCGCGTCGGCCGCCGTGCCGCTCGATCCGGCGCAGCCGACCGCGGTCATCCTCGTCGCGGGCTACAGCGGGTTGGGCGTGCATTCGCTGCTCGCGGTCATGCGAACTTTTCCGCGGCATTATAAACAGGTCGTTTTTGCCTCGGTGGCCGTGCTCGATTCCGGCAATTTCAAGGGTGCGGACGAAGCCGTGCACCTGGAGGCGAAAGCGCGCGCGGATCTCGAAAAATACTGCGACGTCGCGCGGGGACTCAGCGTACCGGCCGCCTATCGCCTGGCGGAAGGCATCGATCCGGTCTCCGAAGCGGTGAAACTGTGCGACCAGATCGGGGGAGAGTTTCCCCACGCGGTCTTCTTTGGCGGAAAGCTCGTTTTCCAACGGGAGACGTGGTGGAACCGCGTGTTGCACAATGAGACGGCCTTTGCCATCCAGCGCCGCCTGCAATGGCTCGGCCGGCCCATGCTGGTCATGCCCGTGCGGGTCGGCGGGGAGTGACGCCTGGGGTTCATTTTCGTCCCTCGTTCTCATAATCATTCTCGTTCTCCCAGACCCTGTTGTCATGAGAAGAGGGAAGCCATGAAACCCGGAATAATTTTCCCGGCTTCCTGGTTTTCCCCTTCAACCAAGAACGGGTTTGAGGTTTGCTCTCTCGGAAAAGAGAACGATTACGAAGAAAGAGAATAATCCGGCAGGCCTTACTCGGAGGCGTCGGGCTCCGGGGCCGCCGCCCGCGCGCGCTGGGCCGCGGCGGCCATAAAGTAATTTTGGGCGGAAAATGACGGCTCGCCGATCGCTCGCGGCACGGGCAGGTAGGCGCCGTTGGCGTGGAGCAAGCGCGCGCTGTCGTTATCCTGCAGCTCCATCGGGAGAAGATCGTCGGTGATGCGGCGCCGCAGCTCGGGGGATTCGATCGGGAAAAGGACCTCGACGCGGCGGAAAAAATTGCGCTGCATCCAATCGGCGCTGCCGGCGAGGATCAGCGGTTCGCCGCCGTGGTTTTCAAAATAAAACAGGCGGGCGTGCTCGAGAAAGCGGCCAACAATGGAACGGACGCGGATGTTTTCGCTGAGGCCGCGCACGCCGGGCACGAGACAGCAGATGCCGCGCACAATCAGGTCGATCTGCACCCCGGCCTGCGAGGCGGCGTAAAGGTTGTCGATCGTGGCCTTGTCCACGATCGAGTTCATCTTGGCGATAATGCGCGCGGGCTGGCCGGCCGCCGCATGGTCGGCCTCGCGCTGAATCAATTCCTGGATATGCGGATGGAGATTGAAGGGCGCCACCTGTAGCTGGTGAAACTCCGGCGCGCGGCTGAACCCGGTGAGCGAGTTGAAAAGGTTGGTGGCGTCGGAGGTGATCGACTCGCGGCTGGTGAAAAAGCTGAGATCGCTGTAAAGCCGGGCGGTGCGGTGGTTGTAATTGCCGGTGCCGAGATGGGCGTAGTGGCGCAACGCGCTGCCTTCACGCCGGACGACGAGGCAAATCTTGCAGTGGATCTTGTGGCCGATGATGCCGTAAACGACGTGCACGCCGGCTTCCTCCAGCTGGCGCGCCCACTGGATGTTATTCGCCTCGTCAAAGCGCGCCTTCAGCTCGACCAGCGCCGTGACCTGCTTTCCGTTCTGCGAGGCCTCGATCAATGCGCGGACAATGGGCGAGTCTCCGCTCGTGCGGTAGAGCGTTTGCTTGATGGCGAAAACCTGCGGATCGCGCGCAGCCTGCTCGATGAACTCGACCACGGGCGTGTAGGCGTCGTAGGGATGGTGCAGCAACACATCCTGCATGCGGAGCGTCTCAAAAACCGCGGCGATGTTAGGCAGCGGCGACGTATTCACCGGCGTGAATCCGGGGTACTTCAAATCGGCCCGGTCCATGTCGTAAAGACTCATTAGGCGCAGGAGATTGAGCGGGCCACGCAGGCGGAAGACATATTCCTGCGAAAGGCCGAGATGATCGCAGAGGATATTGAAAATCGGCTCGCCCACCCCCTGCTCGATTTCGAGGCGGACCGCGGCGCCGCGACGGAGATTGCGCAGCTCTTCCTCGATTTTTTTAAGCAGATTGGCCGCCTCTTCCTCGTCGATGTAAAGATCGCTGTTGCGCGTGACGCGGAAGGCATGCGCACCGGTGACCGTGTAGCCGGGGAAAAATACGCCGGCGCAAAGCTTGATAATCTCGGTAAGAAAGATGTAGCGCTGCGGGCCGCCCTTCGCCGGTTCGAGGTGGACCAGGCGCGGCAAAATGCGGGGCACGGGCAGGATCGCCACCAGGTGCTCGACCTCGGGCGTCTCGGGATTGTCGAGGGAAACCACCACGTTGAGCGTTTTGTTGCCGAGCTGCGGGAACGGATGGGCCTGGTCGAGCGCGAAGGGCGTAAGCACCGGGAAGACCTGCTCATGAAAATAGGTCTTAACCCAGCTCAGCTCGGCCGGAGTCAGTTCGCTCGCCGCCTTGAAGAGGATGCCCTCCCGGGCCAGCGCCGGGACGAGCTGGTCGTGCCAGCAGCGGTACTGGTCTTCGACGAGCGAGGCGACCACAGAGTGAATACGGCGCAACTGCTCACGCGGGCCGAGGCCGTCGATGCTCGACTCCGTGACATCCGAATCCATCTGCTGGATGAGCCCGGCGACCCGGATTTCGAAGAATTCGTCGAGGTTCGAGCTGACGATGGCGAGGAACTTCACGCGCTCGAGCAGGGGCGTCCGGTGGTTTTGCGCCAGTTCGAGCACACGGCGGTCGAACGCGAGCCAAGAGAGCTCACGATTGAAATAGGCGGCCTTGCCGGGCTTCGGCAAGACGGTGCCGGAGGCTTCCGGCGGCAAAACCGACGTGGCGGACGCGGCCTGTGCCGCCGGCTCGCGGTCGGCCGTCGCAGCAGGCGGAGCGGAAGACTTTGGTGTGCGCCGGGCCATGGGAAAAAACGTGGAGGGTGAGCGTAAGGAGCGCGCCGGCTGAAACGAGACTTATTTGCAGCCTCGATAGGAATGTAACAATTGTCGGCGGCCCGGCCAGCCGGAGGCCGATTTCTTGAATTTACTCTTTTTACCTCGGATGTCCTCCTGCATCGCCCTTCGGGCTACGGAGGACCGGCCGACCATTAGGCTACTTTGCTTGTCATTCCGAGACCCTAAGCAACCCCGACTTGTCGGGGTTGCTTAGAGTCTGCCAATGAACGGAT
>JBEKQH010000117.1:0-5895 GCA_049519915.1 Opitutaceae bacterium | reverse complement strand
GAGAAGACGCGTTGGACCTAAACAGTTCATTGGCTTGTTCCAGAGTCTCGGAATAACAAGCTGTTTCTGAACCGACACTCCGCCGCGGGCGGGTAGCCGCGCGGCGGAGTGAAATCGACCAAAAAACTTCAATTACTCGGCGGGGTCGGCCCATCGACCGGCGGCGGTGGATTTCCGGATTGCGGGGGCACACGGTCAGCCGGAGGCGGATTGCCGTTCGGAGGGGGCGGCGGGCCGCCGCGTTCGAACCGCAAGCTGGCGAATTTCTGCAATTGTTCCGACGTTAGCAACGCGCGGATTTGTCTAAACGTCGATTGCCTGATGCTGCGCAGTTGTTCGCGTTTCTGATCGTCGGGCAGCGAGGTATCATTGCGAAGCGCGATAGCCTGCTGGGCTTGCGCTTGAAGGAGCGGGAAAATCTTCGCCTGCTGATCGATGGTCAGGTTGAGCCGTTCGGTCAGCATTTGCAGCATTTGGTGAGGATTGTGCATCCGCGGATGCGGCGGCATATCGTCCGGAGCAGGTGGTGTCGGCTGGCCCGTCTGGGCAGGCGGAGGTGGAACGGTCTGATCTTCGGCGCGCAGCAAAAAGGTGGCGGACAAGCCCAGCAGCATGGCGGCGAGGGTGAGTCTAAGGGTGGATTTCATGATGGAATTTAAGGTTTGGGGAAAAAGACGCCTGTGGCTAAGAAAAGTTGCTTGGTTTGGGCTAAAAGAGCCTTTTCTTCGCCCGCGATCCCCGGCGCCAGTTGGAAATTGCGGTCAGACCGGGTTGAATTGATTGAAAACTCCGCACTTTCCAAGCGGCCCTGCGCGTGCTTTTATAGTCCCAAGCCATGCCGCCGGGCATGGAACAAACGCCCGCTCCACATCACCAACGCATTATGAATAAGCTCTTTGTTTGCCTGCTTGCCATCGGCCTCGCCGCTGCACCGATCGCCCGCGCCAATGAATCGCGCGACGATCTCGTTGCGCACCTTCAGAAGTGCGAGTCCATCCTGCGCGATTTCCAAAGCGATCCCGACACCGCGGTTCCTCCCGCCGTCTTCGCCGGCGCACACGCCGTCGTCATCGTGCACCAGATCAAAGCCAGCTTTCTCCTCGGCCTCCAAGGAGGCTACGCGATCGCCCTGGTGAAAAAACGCGACGGACACTGGAGCGTGCCGGGTTTCATGCACGCGGGCGAAGCGAGCTTCGGCCTGCAAGCCGGCGGTAAAGTCACCGACCTCATTTATGTGATCACCGACGACGCCACGGCGCACAATCTTCTCCAGACGCGTTTTAATGTCGGCGTCGATGCCAAGGCCGTAGCCGGCCCGCACGCAAAGGAAGTGGAAAGTTCATCCGACCTTCTAAAGACGCCTGTGCTCATATACAGCAAGACGAGCGGCCTCTACGCCGGCGCCACCGTCAAGGGCGGCTACATCACGCGCGATGACGAGGCCTGCCAGACCTTCTACAACACCCACTATGGCTTGCCCGAGGTTCTTTACAGCAATTGGATCCAGCCCACGCCGGAGACCCAGTCGCTCATGAGCTACGTGCAGCAACTCGCGCCGTAATTCCGCGCAAAGCGCGAAATTGGAAGTTCGTAGTTGGAAATTGGCATTTGGTTCGGACTAAATACAAAACTCCAATTACCAATTACTTATTTCAATCAGGTAGGCGATCAGTTCCTCCAGCGCACGCCGGGCCACCCATTCCTGCATCGCCACGCGGGCCAGCCCAGGCCCGTCGACGCGCCCGCTGCGGACAAAAAACTTTCCGTCGCCTTGCGCGTGGGCCAGGGCCCACCAAGCGAACGGTGCGGTGATTTTCCGTTCGGCCGCCGGCCTGCCCTGAGCCGAATCGAAGGGCTCCGCATAGCCCGTCGTCGCCAGCGCGAAATCGCTGCCAAACAGCCGGCAGGCGCCACGCGCCATCTGTTCCGCCACTCCGGCCGACACGCCGTTCACGGCGTTTGCCTCTGCGCGGTCCACGCCAAGGTGCCGGACCTTCTCCTCGAGCAAATAGGCGGTGATGCCCCCGAGAAAAAATTCCGACGCCCCCGAAATTGAGCCGATCCGCGCCTGCAAATGCCCGCACGTCAGACTCTCCGCCACGGCCAGCGTCCGCCGCGGTTCGCGCCGCAGCAAGGTTTTGAGGCCGTCTAGGTCGGACGGCTGCATAGAAGACCTTTTCTCATAGGGTTAACTCCAGCCCGACCGGGCAATGGTCGCTGCCCATGATTTCGGGGGAGATCCAGGTGCGCTTCAGTGCGGGGCGCAGTTTCTCGCTCGCGACAAAATAATCGACGCGCCAACCGATATTCCGCGCGCGGCAGTCGCCCATCTGGCTCCACCAACTGTAATGGCCGGGTCCTTTCTCGAACTCGCGGAACGTGTCCACAAAGCCACAGGCCAGCAGCTTGGAAAAGTTTTCACGCTCCTCGTCGGTGAACCCGGCATTGCGACGGTTCGACTTGGGATTGGCCAGGTCGATCTCCGTATGCGCGACATTGAGGTCGCCGCAGAAGACCACCGGTTTCGTGCGTTCGAGCTTTTTGAGAAACTTTAGGAACGCCGGGTCCCACTCCTGCGTGCGGTAAGCCAGCCGGGTGAGACCGCGCTGGGAATTGGGCTGATAAACGTTGATGAGGAAAAAATCCTCGAACTCCATCGTGATCATACGACCCTCGCGGTCGTGATCGGAAAGGCCAAGGCCGAGCGTCACGCCCTTCGGCTTCACCCGGGTGAAGACCACGGTGCCGCTGTAACCCTTTTTGTCGGCGCTGTTCCAAAACACGTCATATCCGTGCGGCCAGACGACGTGCTGCACGTCGCCCGGATGAGCCTTGGTCTCCTGCAGGCAGATCACGTCGGCGCCGACCCGCTCAAAATAATCCGCCGCGCCTTTTTTTAACGCAGCGCGCACGCCGTTGACGTTCCATGAGATCAGTTTCATGCCGCGTTATCAACGGGATGGCCGACATTGAGCGCAAACCGAATTTCGAGAGCGCCGACCCTCAACGCCACAGGGCAAGCAACGCGCCTTGCAGCGCGAACAGCACGATTTCGTGGCCGACATTGATCCGCAACAACCGGGGCGAGCGATTTTCCCACACCGCGCTGTTGAGCATGCGGCCGCCGACCAAGAGGGCGCCGATAAAGACGCCTAATTCCGCGCCTTTCAGCGCGCCGACGGTGCGATGCTCGTCGATCAACACGGCCAACCCGAACGACGAAAGGAACGTGAACAAAAAGGACACGGCGCTCGCCTGCCCCATCCTTCCTTTCCAGTTGGCCAGCGCTTGGGCGGAATTTTGCATTTCCGTCACCCAGGCCTTGGAAAACATCAGGGGAGAATACCACAACCAGCCGAGGAGAAAGCCCGCGACTGCGACGATGAACACATGGAAATAATTGAGCGTTTCGATGATTTGCAGCATGGGAGTGGCGTTTGGAGTTTAGGATTGTCGGCGCGACCTGCGACGATGGGCGAAGGCTAGCGGCCTTGCGCCGAAAAATGAAGCTGTTTTCACGCCAATCCGACCCACCTTCCAGTTGCCAATCACCCCAGCCTACGCAGTGTTCTAAATTCATCGTTTTTTTGGTAGTTGGTAATTGGTAATTGGTAATTGGTAGTTGGTAGTTGGTAGTTGGTAGTTGGTAGTTGGTAATTGGTAGTTGGTCATTCTTCATTCGCCATTCGTAATTCGTAATTCTCATCTGCAATGTCCGCCTTCGTTCCCCTTCCGCTCGGCCAGCGCATTCCCGGCAGCGTGCACTCCGTCTCGTGCAGCTTGCCGACCCTGCGCGCCGTGATCGGCTATGAGGAGAAAGACCCCGAAATCACCCGCCACCTGACCTCGGGCTACCCGCGATTTGTCGTGCACCTATTTACGCGCCAGCTCGCGCAACGCCTCGCGCAGGACCACGGCCTCCACGACCGCACACTCTGGCTCACCTCATCGGCGCGCATGGCCGCCGAACTGGCGGAGCATCTGGGCGCCTCTTCGACGGGTTCGGAGCAGGCCGACGCGCGGATCTTCACCGCTGAGGGCGTGCACGGGGTCTCGCATCCCCAAGACAACGGTCTCGCCGCGCGCGCGAAAACGTATCTCCAGCACGTCGGCGGTTTTCTTTCCTCGCGCGAAGCCGAGGATCGTCTCGTGCGCCTCGGCGCCCTGCCGTCCGCCGCGCCCGAGGCGTTATTCGCCGGCGACGCGGAGGCCGAAGTTATAAATCACCTGCGGCGCGCGTTTCCCACCGCCAGCGGCGGGGACCTCTTTTTGGCCAACAGCGGCGCCAACGCCATTTACGCCGCCTTCCGCGCGCTCTCTGAACTGCAAGCGGGATACGGCCGCACGTTGTGGATTCAGTTCGGCTGGCTCTACCTCGACACCATGGCCGTCTTGAAAAAGTTCGCCCTTGCGCCGGAAGACTACGTTCACGTGCGCGATGTCTTCGACCGCCCTGCGCTCGAACGCCTCTTTGCCGAGCACGGCCGGCGCATCGCCGGGGTCGTCACCGAGGTTCCGAACAACCCGCTCATCCAGACGCCCGATGTGCCCTGGCTGGCGGCGCTGGCCCGCCACCACGGCGCTGCGCTCATCCTCGATCCTTCCATCGCCTCGGCCTTCAATGTCAACCTGCTTCCGCACGCCGACGCCGTCACCACCAGCCTCACGAAATACACCGCGAGCGAAGGCGATGTCATCGCCGGCCTCGCCGTCGTCAACCCGGACTCACCGCACGCCACGCGGCTGCGCAAAAGGCTGGCCGGATTGACCGAACCGATTTACTCGCGCGACCTCGCGCGCCTGGCCGCCCAGATCGGCAAAACCGAGTCCGTGCTCGCCCGCATGCATGAGAATCTTCCGCGCGTCGCCGACTTTCTTGAAAAGCATCCCGGCGTGCG
The DNA here is from genome assembly GCA_049519915.1 of Opitutaceae bacterium. GTDB lineage: Bacteria > Verrucomicrobiota > Verrucomicrobiia > Opitutales > Opitutaceae > DASRHD01. Next base: position 997 of record JBEKQH010000117.1, on the reverse strand, counting down.
CGACGTTTTCTGGACTCAACGGGGCGAATCGCGCGAAAATTTTCGCCGTTTGGCCCGCGCACCCGGCGCCGGCGGCGCGATGATTTCTTTCGCCCTGCGCGGGCCGCTGGCGAAATTCTACGACCGGGTTCGCCTGCCCAAGGGGCCGAGCTTCGGCATGGCGACCACCTGCCTCTGCCCGTTCATGTATCTTGCGCACTACGACCTCGTGACCAGCGAAGCCGGCCGCGCCGAACTCGCCGCCAGCGGCATCGACCCCGGCTTGCTGCGTCTCTCGGTCGGCACAGAGCCGGCTGAAGACATCATCGCCGCGCTGGCCGAGGCGCTGGAGTGAGGGGCAACCACGGAATAGGGTAGTTGGTAATTGGCAGTTGGTGAGTTGGGCCTCGGACGTCAGTGTTAGGACTAACTTCTTTCGTCGTCAGTGGTTAGGAATTGGTAGTTGGTTTGGGCCCGGACTAACGACTAAATTCAAATTACAAACTACTCCGCAGGTGGCACCCACAACAAAATCCAAACGGCCAATTACTCTGCAGATGGCACCCACTGCTCCGCGGGTGCATTCCTGCCTTCTCGCGGTCAAGGTCATCCCCGGCGCATCGCGCAACGAAATCTGCGGTTGGATGGGCGAGAGCCTGAAAGTGAAACTGACCGCGCCGCCGGTAGACGGCCGCGCCAACGAGGCTCTGCTCGAATTCCTCGCCGCCGAGCTCGGCCGCCCGCGTCGCACTCTGACCATCGTGCGCGGAGAAACGGCCCGGCAAAAGCTTGTGCGGATCGACGGCCTCGCGTTGGCCGAAGTGAAAAGGCAACTGTCCCTTTTATTGGGATCCGAAGAATAGACCGACAAAACGGAAAGAAATTACCATAGATCACACGGATGGGGACGGATTTTTCGTACAGTCATTCCGAGACCCTGAGCAACCCTGACTTGTCGGGGTTGCCTGGAACAGGCCAATGAACTGGGCGCTCGGATTGGGCCCGTTGTGGGCGGGGT
>JBEKQH010000116.1:0-7321 GCA_049519915.1 Opitutaceae bacterium | reverse complement strand
AACTGGTGGGTCGAAGAAGTCAGCGATCCCATCCGCTGGGACGTCGACAGTCTTAGTATCATCGACCCCCGGCAAGTGGCCCATCTCATCGAACTCGTTGAATCGCTCCGCGATCACGGTTTTGACCAAGATGTGTTTGAGGCCGCTTTCATTCCCTTCCGCATCGAAAAGGATCTCGGCCAAGGCCGTGTGCGCCTCAAACGCGTCAAGGAATCCCTCTTCGAGTCCGATGAAAAGCTTTTCGCCCTGCCCGACCACCTCGACGAGGAGAACGGCCCCTACGCCGACCTCCTCGACCATCTCACCCGCTGCCGCGTGAAGATGCTGAACGAACTCTTCGATTTCGAATCCAAACTCACCATCGACGAAGTCGAGGACCAGATTCGCGAAGACCAAAACACCAATTTTATCGAAGGCAAAGCGGTTCACGTGTTCGCCGAGCTCACCGCCATCCTCGATTTCGTGCCGGAGGGCTGGGATACCGACGAAGAGCGTCCGGAGAAATCCGCCGAGGAGGTGGATGATGCCGACCTGCCTGAACTCGACAAAGAAGAAGAAGAGCGTCTCAAAAACGACCAAAGCCTCAAATGGGACGAAGACGATGAAGACGGCGACGAGGAGGACGAGGACGCTGAGGGCAAGGACAAGGACGACGAAGACTCCGACGATCTAAAAGACGGCAAGCCGGCGTCCAAAGACGAAGCCGGCGAAGAAGAGGGGCCCGCTCGCCGCAAGTCCCGCGGCAAGCGCTAGCAACGTGTCGGACTTCGTCCTCCACGTTGCTTAACCAAAATGGCGGAGCCATTTGTTTAGATGCCATGAAGGCGGACAAGTTAGGCGATCTTCGCCCTCTTGTCCGCCTTCATGGCATCTAGCGCGATGGCCTCGTCTTTGGCAAAATAGGTCAGGATCATGTCCGCCCCGGCCCGCTTGATGGCCAGCAAAGATTCGTGCCGGCAAGCCGCCAGATCGAGCCAGCCGCGTTGGGCCGCCGCATGAATCTGCGCGTATTCGCCGGAAACCTGATAAGCCGCGACCGGCTTGTTTGTTCGCTCTCGCACGTCGCGGATAATGTCGAGATAGGGCCCGGCGGGCTTGACCATGACGATATCCGCACCTTCGGCCTCGTCGAGCGCCACCTCGGTGAACGCGGCTCGGCGATTGGCCGGGTCGAGCTGATACGTGCGTTTGTCGAGGGCGGGCGTGCCCGCGGCCTTGGAACTGCCGACCGCATCGCGAAACGGCCCATAATAGGCCGAGGCGAACTTCGCCGAGTAGGCCAGGAGGCCCGTCTGCGAGCAGCCCGCACCATCGAGAGCTCGGCGTATCGCCCCCACCCGGCCGTCCATCATATCCGACGGCGCCACGAAATCTACACCGGCCCGCGCGTGGAGCACGGCCATCTTCCACGGTGCGGTCATTGTCCACATCGAGGCCATCCGCCGTCAGCACCCCATCATGCCCATGCGTCGTGTACGGATCGAGCGCGATGTCCGTTATGACCGTCAGCCCGGGCATAGCCTGCTTCACCGCGCGCACCGCGCGAAGCACGAGCGCATCCTCGCGCAACGCCGCGCTGCCTTCCGTATCCTTCAACCGTCCGTCGAGCTTGGGAAACAGCGCGACGGCCGGAATACCGAGCTTGGCCAGCGTGCGGCATTCTTTCACGAGATCGGCGATTGCGTGGCGGAACACACCCGGCATCGACGCGATGGGCTCCGGCCGCCCCTTGCCGTCCACGACAAAAAGCGGCGCGATGAAATTCTGCGGGCCAAGGACCGTCTCTTCGACCAGCGCACGAACGCTGGCCGTGCGGCGCAACCGTCGCGGTCGCTGGGTTAAATCGAGCTTGAAGTTTTCGGCCATAGACATGCAGAAGTAAGTCTCTTAACCACTAATCCACACTTATTCACGCTAATCTTTTCAAATCAATTTCTCTTTCCCTTGTCATTCTGAGCGTAGCGAAGAATCTCATGCTTTTGTGGGGCGAAGGCACCCCGCCCACAAATCGAGATTCTTCACTTCGTTCAGAATGACAGAAGCGTACCCTAGCGAAGATTAGCGGTTTTCAGCCTCATGCCCATCAAACTTTTCGACTCGCTCACGCGGGAGATTCGCGAACTCCGCCAGCCGGACCCCACAAACCCGCAGGACGTCTTCAGTTTCTACAACTGCGGCCCGACGGTCTATGCGCCGGCCCACATCGGCAATTTCCGCACGTTCATCGTCAATGACGTCCTCCGCCGCCTGCTCGAACTCGAATTTGGGAAAAACAAAGTGAAACATGTCCGCAATCTCACGGACGTCGACGACAAGACCATCAAGCGCGCGCGGGACGAAGGCCGCTCGCTCGCCGAGGTGACCAAGCAATGGACGGATAAATTCCACGCCGACTGCGATGCGCTCAACTGCCTGCGCCCACACGTCGAGCCCACCGCCACCGGCCATATTCGCGAGCAAGTCGACATGATCGACACCCTTATGAGAAAAGGGAACGCCTACCGCGCGCCCGACGGATCGGTGTATTTCAAGGTCTCGTCCTTTGCGAATTACGGCGCCCTTTCGCGGGTGAAAGAACGCGAGCTCAAGACCGGCTCCGCCTTCGCCGCCGATGCCGACGAAAAGGAAGACTTGAGCGACTTCGCGCTCTGGAAGGCGCACAAGGCCGACGATGGCGAAAACGCCTGGGACAGCCCATGGGGCCGCGGCCGGCCCGGCTGGCACATCGAGTGCAGCGCCATGAGCAAAAAGCACCTCGGCGACACGATCGACCTCCACACCGGCGGCGTGGACCTCCTCTTCCCCCACCACGAGAATGAAATCGCGCAGAGCGAATGCTGCAACGGACAGACCTTTTCGCGCCACTGGTACCACAGCGAACACCTGCTGGTGGATGGCAAGAAGATGAGCAAAAGCCTCGGCAACCTCTACACGCTGGATGAGCTGGCAGAGAAAGGCTTTTCGCCGATGGCCGTCCGCTACGCGCTGTTGCTAATGGGCCATCCTCGAAAACAACTAAACTTTACAATCGAGTCATTGCATATCGCACAAAAAGCCTTGGAGCGAATCTACGCTGCAATGGATCATATTGGGAAACGCAGCGGGTTGTCTGATGGCACATTTGTGCAGTTGACCCCGGCCACGATTGGAGACCTTAGACGATCAAGCGTTTTTTATCCATGTTGGTTGGCGCTATGCGACGATCTCAACACTCCAAGCACACTGGGTGAATTCTTTGTCGGCATTTATGCCTTTGAGAAGGATGCTATCCCGAAAGACCGATTGCGGTTCGAGCTCTCCTGTGCACTCACTATCCTAAACGCGCTCGGCATTAAACTCGAACAACCAAAGAAAAAGCCTGCCGTCGAAATCGAATTTGGCAATGCACCTAAAGAAATCCAAGAACTGTTCAAGAAACGTAACCAGGCAAAATCAGATAAAAACTATCAATTGGCTGATCAATTACGGAAGGAACTGGAAGAAAATCACTATCAGATAGTCGACACCAAGATTGGCCCTCAACTTCTTAAGATTGAGAAATAAGGGACTCCCTAGCAACGCCCTCCGCAAGGAACTGACCGCCACGGGCTGGTCGATGCTCGACAGCAAAGACAGCTATAAGCTGGAAAGATTGAAAAACTGAAGAACTGAAAGGCTGGACAATTAAAAAAAGCTACGCTGCGCCGTCACAGGCCGGCTTTTTCAGTCCTTCAGTTTTCAGCCCTTTCCTTGGCGCGTTGTCCCTTTGCGCTCCACCCCGCCTTGTCATTCTGAACGAAGTGAAGAATCCACTTGGGCAACGCGCTCCACCCGCGCTATTGCGCGAAGCAGTTCTCGGGAGGACTTCGTGGCTCTTGCGAATACGCCCCCCCATCGCGCCTCTAGGCGCGCGGGCGATGAGAAACGGAAGATTTGCCATCTTTACGCTCTTTGTGGCTAAAATCCGAGGCGACTGACGCTCGACTTTCAACTTTCAGCCTTCAACTTTCAACTTCCCGTGATGACTCCTCTCGAAGAACTCCGCCATTCGGCGTCGCATATCCTGGCGACCGCGCTGCTGCGCATCTTCCCCGATGCCAAGCTCGATATCGGCCCGCCGACGGACACCGGATTTTACTACGACATCGACCTCGACCATAAGCTGACGACCGAAGACCTGGCCAAGATCGAGGCCGAGATGAAAAAAGTGGCCGACGAGAACCAGCCGTTTTTGCGCAAGGAGGTTTCGCGCGAGGAAGCCACCGAGATCATCAAGAAGATCGGCCAGGAGCGCTACAAGCTCGGCCGGCTGGCCGACATTCCCGAGGGCGAAAAAATTTCGTTCTACCAAAACGGCGAATTCGTCGACCTCTGCGCGGGCACCCACGTGCGCTACACGAGCAAGCTGAAGGCCTTCAAGCTCCTCACCATCGCCGGAGCCTATCACCGCGGCGACGAGCACAACAAGCAGCTCCAGCGCATCTACGGCACGGCCTTTCCGACCAAGGAGGAGCTGGCTCAGCACCTCGAGCGCATCGAGCAAGCCAAGGCGCGCGATCACCGCAAGCTCGGCCGCGACCTGAAACTGTTCGTCATCGACGATGACGTCGGCCAAGGACTCATCCTATGGACGCCCAATGGCTCCATCATCCGCCAAGAGCTGCAGGCCTTCATCAGCGAGGAATTGCGCAAGCAGGGTTATTCGCAGGTCTTCACTCCCCACATCGGCAAACTCGAACTTTACAAAACCTCCGGCCATTTTCCCTATTACAAGGAATCGCAGTTCACGCCGGTCGTCGAAAACGAGTCGCTGGCCAAGATCCTCCGCGAAGGATGTTCGTGCGCCGAGATGGTCGTGCGTCTTGAGGCCGTCTCCGCCCAACTCGCCGAACAGATCAACCAACGCACGGGCAAGACCACCCTCACGCCCGACCGGGTGAGGCCGGACGACCAGTTGCTCGACGGCTTCATGTTGAAGCCGATGAACTGCCCCCATCACATCAAGATTTTCGCCTCGCAGCCCCATTCCTACCGCGACTTGCCGGTGCGCCTGGCCGAGTTCGGCACCGTTTATCGTTGGGAACAGTCCGGCGAACTCAACGGAATGACCCGCGTCCGCGGATTCACCCAGGACGACGCCCACCTATTCTGCACCGAGGAACAAGTCGCGGCCGAGGTGCTCGGTTGCCTGGCGCTCGTGAAGATCGTTCTCAACACACTCGGCATGAATGATTACCGGGTGCGTGTCGGTCTCCGCGATCCCGACTCCAACAAATACACCGGCGAAGCCGCCAATTGGGACAAGGCGGAATCCGCCTGCCGCGAGGCAGCGAAGACACTGGGCGTTTCGTTCACCGAGGAGCCGGGCGAAGCGGCCTTCTACGGACCTAAAATCGACTTTGTCATCAAGGACGTGATCGGACGCGAATGGCAGCTCGGCACCGTGCAGGTGGATTACAACCTGCCCGTGCGCTTCGATCTCAGCTACATCGGTACCGACAACCAACCTCACCGCCCGGTGATGATCCATCGCGCGCCGTTCGGGTCAATGGAGCGGTTTTGCGGCGTGCTGATCGAGCACTTTGCCGGCGATTTCCCGGCTTGGCTGGCGCCCGAGCAGGCGCGCCTCGTGCCGATCAGCGACAAGGTCAACGACTACGGCCGCAGCCTGCTGGAGCGGCTCAAGGCCGCCGGGATCCGCGCCACGCTCGACGAGCACAGCGACAAACTCGGCGCCAAGATCCGCCGGGCCGAACTCGACAAAGTGCCCTACACACTCGTCCTCGGCGCCAAGGAGGCCGAAGCGCAGGCCGTGAGCGTCCGTTCGCGCGCCCGGGGCGACGAAGGAGTGACCCCCTTCGCGACTTTTCTCGAGAAGCTGAAAATCGAAATCGCCACGAGAGCGCTGCCCGAAAAGAAGAAACCCGAGGCAAATAATTCAGAAGCCAGGAAGCCATGAGCAAAGCGCGCCGAAAGCCTGGCGCGCCCTTTCTTCCTCAGGCTATTTCGCGAGAATCAAAATTAGATTTCTTTTCTGAATCCATGGCTTCCTGGCTTCGGAATTAAGAGCTCACGCTTTGCGCCTTCGCGGCTCAGCATCAAAAAGCCGGCTACGCGAATGCGGGCCGGCTTGGACGATTCAATCGTTGAGGTAGCGGCTCAGATGGCCACGTCGCCGTGTTCGCTCGTGCGAATACGCACGACTTCATCGAGCGGCAAGATAAACACCTTGCCGTCGCCAATCTTGTCGGTCCGGGCCGCTTTTACGATGGTTTCAACCGCGCGAACAACAACGTCGTCGGTCACAGCAATCTCGATTTTCATCTTGGGCAGAAAGTCCACCGTATATTCGCTGCCACGATAAATCTCGGTGTGCCCTTTTTGCCGGCCGAAGCCTTTGACCTCGGTGACAGTCATTCCTTCAATGCCGATTTCCGTCAGGGCTGCTTTCACTTCGTCGAGTTTGAACGGTTTGATGATGGCGATGATTAGTTTCATATAGGAATACAGGGTTAATCGGTTGGCGGACGGTTAGATTTGGACGTAGCCTTCTTCTCCATGTTCGTTGATATCAAGGCCTTGGCGCTCGACTTCGGGCAAGGGCCGGAGACCGACGATTGGTTTCACCAGATAGGCAAGGACCACCGTGCCCGCCACAGCCAGGGCAAGAGTGAGACCGATGGCTTTTAGTTGTTCGAGCCAGAGCACGTGCCGTTGGATGAAAATATCCACATTCGACGCCAGATTTGGATTCACCGCACCGGGATTGACCCGGCCGTCAGCCAGCATGGCCGGAACGGCCAAAAACCCGGTGAGCAGCGCGCCGATGGTGCCGCCAACGGCGTGGACGCCGAAGGTATCGAGCGCATCGTCATAGCCGAACTTCGCCTTGACCTTGCTCACGAAGAAATAGGGGACAACGGCGGCAAATACGCCGATGATGACGGCGCCCGTACTGTTGACGAAACCACAGGCCGGGGTGATCACGACCAGACCGCCGACCGCGCCGGAACAGAAGCCGAGGATGGAAGCATGCTTGCGGAAAACCAGCTCCATGAGGCCCCAGGTAAACGCGCCCACGGCCGTAGCCAAGGTGGTTGTGGTGAAGGCATTGGCCGCGATGCCATCGGCAGCGACCGCCGAGCCGGCGTTGAATCCATACCAGCCCACCCACAACATGCCGGTTCCGACCATACAGAGCACCATGCTATGCGGCGCCATCTTCTCTTTGCCAAAGCCGATACGGGGCCCAAGAATCATACAGAGAATCAAAGCCGACCAGCCTGACGACATGTGCACCACCGTGCCACCTGCGAAATCGATGGCTTTGATGGCCGCGTTG